>JANXNM010000803.1 GCA_025354065.1 Synechococcales cyanobacterium 340R_concoct_173_sub
CCTCTGGAATGAGATTTGTTACCCCTGTGGGCCGGGATTGGCACTAGTTGGATTTGCGGATGTGCGATCGAGGCAGTTTTTTCCCGCTCAGATCATGCCCCAGATTCCTGACGACATTCCGCGCATTGTTCTTGCTCATACCCCCGACTGTGCCACCCAGCTTAGAGCTTGGCGAGTAGACCTTCAGTTGTCTGGGCACACCCATGGCGGACAGATTTATATTCCAGGATTGGGGAGTTTACCTGCGATCGCGGCGCGGTCTTACAAGTGGTCTTGCAATGCTATTCCTGGGCGTATTCGACGACGAATTCCCGGAATACAACGCATCAGCCGGATTAGTCAAAATTGGCAATGGGAACGGGGCTACCATGAAATTCAAAGGGATGACCTGCCCACTAACCCTCGAACCGCTCCCAACCGTCTATATACCAACCGAGGGTTGGGCACCTATCCACCCGGACGGCTTTTCTGTACGCCTGAGGTGACGATAATTTGTCTGTATTCCAAGCCAAATTCTGAGTCAGAGGCTCAAGTTAAGGCTGAAAATTATTAAGAAATTCAAGTTAAAAATAAGATCCGTGACTGAACTGGACCAGACAGCCGATACAATCAGTTAGTGAGATTTGAGAATGAATGTAGATAGGCTTAAGGCATAAAGTTTGCTCATAGATTTTCTGTTGAGCTGTCTGGTTGATCCATTATCTGTAAAACTGTAAAAGCCCCGATCGTTGCTGTTTTGAGTCGAGTTTTTTAAATGACCGCCTTCATGACAAATTTGAATAACGCCTCCGAAAGTAAACGGGAAGAGTTTCTCGCTGCCACTGAAAAAAAACAACTGGTGCTCATTGATGCCTTAGCGGCTGAAGCATCGGGACAGCAGGTTTTAGTAGACTATTTACAGGATTACAAAACAAATAGTAGTGAAGTATTCACGAAATATGGTGCGGTGAATGCTGTCGCAGCTAAAGCCTATCAGTGCCTTTATTCCCTTCAAACTGAAGCGACACAAGCATTTCTGACGGATGTATTTCCCACGGGAATCGTTCCCCTGAAGTCTGATTTGAATGTAGATTATCTGCCACTTCAGAAGTTACTGGCGGATCAGAAGTTTCTCGAAGCCGATAAGCT
>JANXNM010000807.1 GCA_025354065.1 Synechococcales cyanobacterium 340R_concoct_173_sub
ACACAAGCGACTTAAAGGCTTGGTTTTTAAGAATGCTGGGGAAGTCGTCCGAGCATCCGGCTCTGAAATATCTGAAATAGTAGGGAATGCAGTCGAATAAGTCGTGTTAGCCGCAAACCGAGGCTGCCGCAAAGCTCTGCACGTAGGGGCGCTGGAGTTACTTGTGCGATGAGCGATCGGTTAAACATGACGGACTCTCGTGAAGGTGGACAGTGGAAAATTTCTATTGGAAAACCAAGAGTACTACATGTGTAATATGATTTCTGAACTTTGTCAACAGTGTGATTTAAGTCACAATTCAAAACCTGTCGCTAAAACACATCCGCCGGATCGGCCTGTTGGAGTTTTTGGAGGGCGATCGTGCCGGAGATTGTACACATAACAATGGTGAGACTAAACACTGTGATGGCACGGCCTGTGTTCATGGCGATCGGTAAAAGCGTTGCCGCATAAGTGACGTGATACAACACGTTGGCTAGTAGAAAGCTAGGAATAAAACCACAACAAGCCAAAATCAAAGCCTCTTGTAAGAGTACTCCCATTAAATAACCATTGGTATATCCCATTGCTTTCAATGTTGCATACTCAGGTAAATGCTCAGCGACATCGCTATGCAAGATTTGATAAACAATCACAATGCCGACGATGAATCCCATGGAGACCCCGATCGTGAAAATAAATCCGATCCCTGTACCCTGCGCCCAATAAGCTTCTTCAATTGCTGCCCATTCTTCCGGCGTGAGGATTTTTACATCATTGGGTAAGGTTTTTGCAATTTCAGCTTTGACAATTTGAACATCAGAACCGGGTTTGAGTTTGATCAGGCCCGCTTCCATTTTGTCGGGAGTTCGATCGGGATGAATATACATAAATGTCGAATCACTAACAATCACATTCCCATCTGCGGCAAAAGAGGAACCGATCGCAAATGTCCCCGTTGCTTTGATTAATGTTTGATTGAGTTGCGCATTCACAAAGCCCTGTTTTTCAATTTGAATTGCAATATCGCCATATTCGGGACGGCCTGCCCGATCGAATAACACGGTTCCTAATTGCTGAAGTTGTGGGCGGTTTTGATTGACTTCCGGTAAATTGAATGCGTGAGAAGCCGGGTCTGCACCCCAAATCAAAATGGTTCGAGATTGTTTGGTGTCTGGGTTTTGCCATTGACCGGACGAGATATAAATGGGGGTCACAGTGGTGACGGCAGGATTCGATCGGGTTTGATATAGTCTTTCTCTAGGAGAACTGCGAACGGCAAATAGGGTTTGAAATTGGGCGTTTGCAATTATTAAGTCAGCATTCAAATTTCGGTAGGGAATCTTGGCAGAATCGTAGAGTGCGCCTTCAAATCCCATTTGAATGAAAATAAGCAAATCGGCAAAGGCAATCCCGGCGATCGCAATTAGAAATCTTGTTTTTTGACGCGACAGTTGGAGCCAAGCGAGGGGTGTTTTGTTGAACCGCTTGAGCATCTTGAGCATAGAGTTTGGCCTGAATAAAGGTTAGAAGATCCAATATTCCGGGCGCTGAATGTCGATGACTGAGGCTCCGATTTCGGCGAAGTCTTGACGCATCCAGGCCCGGTGAATTCGGGTGAACAGTGCCGATCGGTTCTCGGCGGGCGTTGATGGGACGCGTAGGGCGAAGATGGTTACTGCGCTCCAAGGGTAACTTTTACGCAAAGCTTTGAACCAGTAGCGTTTGAGGGATTGTTTAGTGAAGGCCGTTTTGAACGAGAACTCTTTAAAGCCTTTGAATAAGTCGATTTGAATGGCAGTCATGGTGGTGTTTGGTTTTGTGTTGGGTTGATTATTTGGCTGGGTGCTTCTATCAGTGTTTGGACTTGAAGATTAGTTAGCCCGGATATGCGGGGGCGATCGCTATCTTGAATGCGAATCTTAACTTCGATGATGCGCCGATCTAGATTTTCTCCTGGCTGGTTGGAAAAAACCTTTTGTTGACTGACTTGTCGATCGATTTGAAATACTGTTCCTTGGAGTTCTCCTGTGAAGGCTGGACTTGTAATGCGGACGTTGTGTCCAGTGCGAACTTTTTCAATGTCAGTTTGGTAAACTTCAGCAATTGCAACCATCTTATCAGTTTGGGCGAGTTCTGCGATGCCTTTAGTACTTTGCTTTTCACCGATTCGAGTATGAATTTTGAGAATTTGCCCTGCGATCGGTGCGCGAATATAGGCTTTCTCTAGTGCTGTTTCAGCCCGTTTTAAGGCAGCGATCGTAGTCTGGACTTCGGCTTGGGCGACTTGGACTTCGACGGGACGCACTTCGGTGATGCTGCTGAGTTTTGCTCGCGCTTCCGATACTTGAGTTTCTCCCGTTTCTTCTGTTCGAGTTAAGACAGCACGGGCTTCACGGATGAGTCGATCGTTCGTTTGGTTGGTGCGAGTTCCAATAGCGATCGCTTCATTCACTTGTTGCTGGGCGGTTTCGACAGCGAGGCGTTTACTGTCGAGTAGGGATTGTGAGACGGCTCCGCTAGTTTTGAGGCTTTCATAGCGTTGGAATTCGGCGCGGGCATTCTTCAGTTCGGCATTTAATTTTGCGATCGTCGCTGCTTGAACATTACGATCGCCTATCTCTTGTGCTGCGAGTTTTGCTAGAGATTCACGCTGAGCTTGAAGATCCCCGTTTTGTTGAGCATTGAGCCGATCGATCGTGGAGCCTTGGGCATTGATTTCGCCGTCCTTTGCGCCTGCTCTCACTTGAGCGAGTTTTGCTTGTGCCAACTTCACCTGTTCTCGTGCTTGTTGGACTTCATCGGACAGCCGACTTTGGGAATCTAATACTGCGATAATTTGATTTTTATTGACCCGATCGCCTTCTTTGATTTGCAGTTCTGAAACTCGATCGCCATCTAATTCTAAAGGTGCCGCAAGTTTTAAAATTTCTGATTCTGGCTGAAGCCGACCGAGAGCTGAGACTCTAAGTGTCGTGGGGGCTTGAGAAACGACTGGGGCTGCATTGGGTTTTGCTTGAGTCAAACTGTAGGTGATAGTCCCGATTGCGCTCAAGGTCGCAAGCCCAGCAAGGCCCAATACCCATGGATTTTTCAGTTTTTCAATAGCTGATGATTTCATGACAATTCCTCAGCATATTTTTCCATCAAGTCTCCCATCATTTTTCCTTGTGCCATCCAATCAATTTTACAATCGTAAATTTGTGATAATAGCAATCCGTCAATTGCACTAAAAATAAGTTGGGCTGCGTGAGGATTAGTAATACCTATTGTGTTTTTAATTTCAGGCTGAAATGCTTTAAACATGTTGATCAAAATCTCACTACATCTGATCCCGTTACGTTGTTGATACTGATAGTAGTCAGCATACAAAATGAGTTCTCGAAAGAGTTCATCTTGTATCCGTCCAATCTGTTCAAAGACGCTCTGAATCTTGACGTTAATCGAATCCGACCCATTGATTTGCCCTCCGATTTCCCGTAATCCTTGCTCCACTCGCATCCACACCATCTGCTCAAAAATCGCCTCCTTACTGTCAAAGTAGTGATACAACGTCCCGGTTGAGACATTTAACCCGATCGCAATCTGTCGCATGGTGATGGCCGCATACCCTTGACTGGTAAACAGATCGAAGCATTTGACTAGCAGTTCGGCTCGGTATCGATCGTGATCAATAATTTTTGGCACAAGGGTTGGAAGTTGAAAATGGCAATTTATCTTATAACAAACATTCGATATAATACAAGTCTGGTTGAAGAGTTAAAATTGGGTTTTCTGATGCGATCGGTTAAAAATTCTGTTGCTTGTCTTAGGGGTGAGCTAGTGTGTGTGGCCGTTGCCTCGTATACTGGTAAAGCTTTTGAAATCATTGGCTAGTTCCTTGGGTATCGACCTTCGCAGTTACGTTTATATCGATCGTCTCCAGCGCCAGCACGCGGCCTATCTCGGCACTGAAGCACAGGGTTTTTTGCCATTGCCCGGTGACACATCGCTCTGGATTGAGGTGAGTCCAGGGGTTGAAATTAACCAGATGATGGATATTTCTCTCAAGGCCGCCCAAGTTAGACCGGGAGTGCAAATTATTGAGCGGCTGTATGGTTTGATGGAAATTCATGCGAGTAACCAAGGCGATGTTCAGGTGGCGGGCGAGGCGATTTTGCGATATTTAGGCGTGGAGCGATCGGATTGTTTGAAGCCGCGTGTGATTTCTAGTCGAATTATTCGCAATATCACAGCTCACCATACGCAATTGATCAACCGAACTCGACGAGGAAATATGATTCTCGCGAGTGAAACTTTGTATGTGTTAGAAATTGAACCAGCAGCCTATGCGGCCCTCGCA
>JANXNM010000725.1 GCA_025354065.1 Synechococcales cyanobacterium 340R_concoct_173_sub
ATTTTTGGATGGTCTACGGTGATTGCTTCGATGCTGGGATTGTCAATGCTGATTTTGGTGACGCATTACAATCGAACATTGGGAATTAGCGATCAATGGTTTAGTTTGGGCGATAGTTTGATTCTGACGGTGATGGGGCAAATTGCGTTCATGCCTGTATTGGTATTGGCGGCGCGGTTATGTCCGGCGGGTGTTGAGGCGACGTTGTTTGCATTGTTAATGTCAGTGGTAAACTTTTCGGGTTTTGTGTCTTATCAATTAGGCGCTTTATTAATGAAATATTTGCATGTGACAGAGAGCAATTTTGAACAATTGTGGCTATTGGTTTTGATTACGAATCTCAGTGGACTATTGCCGTTGCCATTGCTGGGATGGTTGCCGGGAGAGTCGGAGTTGCCGATGGAAGAGATAGTAAAAGGGGTTGAGGAACCGATCGTCTAGTGAGGAGCCGATCGTTCTCGTTGTAGTCAAAATAGTAATTAGAGTGAAAGGCGCTTGAAGAGGGTAATGATATTGCATGGTTCTGGATTAGAACTCATGCGGAATATGATCAATTGTTGCGTGGTAATTTATCCGATCGTTACATAATCTTTTAAACTATTTGGGTACGATAAGCAGGATATTTTCTCGATCGTTATGGCAGTCCCCGATTATCAAGCATTTTTACTTCCACTGTTGCACTTATTGGAAGATGGAAAGGAGCATTTCCTTCGTGATATTTACGATACTTTAGCCGCTCGATTGCAATTGAGTGAAGACGATCGGCAACAAATGCTTCCCAGTGGTCAACAGCCAACTTATATCAATCGAATTGGCTGGGCAAGAACGCATTTGAAGAAAGCTTGTTTGCTAGATGCTCCAAAACGTGGGCAATTTGTCATTACCGATCGTGGTCGAGAATTCTTGGCACAAAATCCTAAAAGTCTTACGGCTAATACTCTGAAAATCTTTCCAGAATATCAAGCATTTTCTAAGGGCAATGCTAAATCCGATTCAACAACGACACCTGCGATCGTAATGGATACCGATCGAACCCCTGAAGAAATTCTCCAGGATGCTTATTTGACATTGCGATCGGAAGTTGCGGATGAAATTATTCAATTGCTGAAATTTTCATCGCCTGCATTCTTTGAACGTGTGGTTGTAGATCTGTTGATTTCTATGGGGTATGGTGGCTCACGAAAGGCAGCAGGAAAGGCGATCGGGGGAAGTGGCGATGGCGGTGTTGATGGAATTATCAGTGAAGATCCGCTGGGTCTTGACAATATTTACATTCAAGCAAAACGTTGGGAAAGCAATGTAGGAAGACCTCAAGTCCAAGCCTTTGCAGGCAGTTTAGAAGGGTTCCGATCGCGAAAGGGCGTAATGATTACCACATCCGATTTTTCAAAAGATGCGAGAGACTATGTAACCCGCATTGAGAAAAAGATTGTGTTGATCAATGGCGAAATGTTGGCAGAGTTAATGTTAGATCATAATGTCGGAGTGAGTGAAAAGGAACGCTTTGTCATCAAACGAATTGACACTGACTATTTTGATGAGAGCCAATAATTGAACGATCGCAGTTCAGGAGGTAGACCGATCGTCCACGTTGCCATCCGCGCGCAAATGAATTGTTGACTTCTATTCACTGATGTACGGCGAATTTAATACTGAATATAAGTGTGTTAAGGAGCATA
>JANXNM010000867.1 GCA_025354065.1 Synechococcales cyanobacterium 340R_concoct_173_sub
CAACGCCGATATTGAATTACTGCCCGTCAAAACAATTCCCAGCCATTTTAGTCAAGTCTACGATGCCAGTGAACGTGACTTTCGGGCCGTCTTTGGATGGGAAGACGATCCATTGCGACGAAATTTTGCGATCGGAGAACCTATAGATATGCCCGTTCCCGTATGTATTGACCTTGATCGATTTGTCGAACGAAGCAACGGTGTCTTCGGCAAATCAGGAACCGGGAAATCATTTCTCACAAGATTGTTGCTGGCCGGAGTTGTTAAAAAACAAGCTGCTGTTAATTTGATTTTCGATATGCACTCAGAGTATGGCTGGGAAGCGACTAAAGAAGGCAAAAGCTTCAGTACCGTCAAAGGCTTAGCGCAATTGTTTCCTGGGAAAGTAGAGATTTTCACTCTAGATGTCGAATCGACCCGGCGGCGCGGCGTGGGAAATGCTCAAGAGTTTTATATTGGATACGAACAAGTCGAAGTCGAAGATTTAGCATTGGTGCGCGGACAACTTAACTTATCGGAAACAAGTTTGGAAAATGCAGTGATTTTGCGTAATGAATTTGGTAAGGGCTGGATCTCGCGATTGATGTCCATGGGCAATGAAGAGATTCAAGAATTTTGTGAAGTGAAGATGGGAAATAAATCCTCCATCATGGCCCTTCAGCGTAAACTAATCCGTCTTGGAGACTTGAAATATCTACGTCAAACCTGTCCCCATAACTATCTAAATCAAGTTCTTGAATGTATCGAATCGGGTAAACACGTTGTCATTGAATTCGGCTCACAATCGAATCTCTTATCCTATATGCTCGCAACCAATATCATTTCACGCCGAATTCATGCCGCTTATGTACGAAAAGCTGAGTATTTTCTGCAAACTAAAAATATTCTCGATCGGCCTCGTCAGCTCATGATCACCATTGAGGAAGCCCACCGATTTTTAGATCCAGCCACGGTCGGCGAAACAATCTTTGGGACGATCGCCCGTGAAATGCGAAAGTTCTTTGTCACCTTGCTAGTCGTCGATCAACGACCCTCGGGCATTGACAATGAAGTGATGTCGCAAATTGGCACCCGAATTACGGCCTTGTTAAATGACGAGAAAGACATTGAAGCGATTTTCACAGGAGTCTCCGGCGGCCAAGCGCTCCGATCGGTCCTAGCCAAACTCGACTCAAAACAACAAGCCTTAATTCTGGGTCATGCCGTCCCCATGCCCGTTGTCATCAAAACCCGTGCCTATGACGAGAAATTTTATGGCGAAATTGGCGACACGGATTGGTCAACCGTCGATCATGACCAACTTCTCGTAGCAGCAGCATCCGCGAAGACAGATTTGGGATTTTAGATTTTAGTGTTTTAGATTTTTCATGTTACAGTGTAGTACGTTCATGTGTTCTACTTTTTCGATCGT
>JANXNM010000882.1 GCA_025354065.1 Synechococcales cyanobacterium 340R_concoct_173_sub
GATTGAAGTTCAGCATTTTCTCTCGCCTCAATGAGTTGACTCAGATTTTTATATTCAATATCTTCATTTCCGGTTGCCTTAACCAGCCGAATTCCCGAGAGAATCTCCTGCTGCATCACCGAATAGGCACGGGATTGCTCGGAAAGTATTTCTCCATTCCGTCTAGCTCGTTTAACCAAAAACTGATTACTTAATGATGCCAATCCTAATAGAATTGTTGTAGCTATTGTTAGTTGCCAAGAAATGGCTAATAGAAAGGCAGTAAAAACAAAAATTGTGATGCAAGTTGTAAAAAGACTTGTTGTAATCCGAATGGCTTCGGCAGCCCGTGAAGTCTCTCCGCCAAGCTGACTCATTATGTCGCCCAGCTTATTTCTACTAAAGAATTGTAAGTCCACATCTAGTAACAATCGCATTCCATCTTGGCGAATTTGGCGCGTTAGAGTCTGGGAAAGACGGCTAGAGACAATAGAACTGGCATAGCTGGCAAGGTTTTTCAGGACGATCGCACCCAATACCCATCCCATCATTATTAAATAGCGATGATTAGGAGGAAGGCTATTTGTCGAGCCGGACAAGATCTGTTGCAGAACGGGTGGCATTCCTTTCATGCCGATTTCTTGACCTAAAAACCCAAAAATTACTGGAATAATTAGTGCTGTGCTGACTCCATTAAATATGGCTCCAGAAAACCCAAGAACCATTGTCAGCCCAATGAGTTTTGGGTAGCGCGACGCAAATTGAAGGACAAGTTGGTTGGGTTTCATAAAATCAAGACGTGGGTTCGGGAGCGAAAAGCAAGGATGAAGCATTAGGAGATCTTCCCTTATACTTAGTATCGACAGATTCTACAGAAATTCAACATCTGAAAACACTAAGCTTCCGATCGTGATCTCGATCGTAGTTTTACGCATTTAATGGGGAACTGTGAGCATTGTAAGCTATACGAAATCTTCGCCTTTGTGATGCCTTTATGCGTTCTTCAACCTCGCCTGCTACCTCTACCGCCTGTCTAATCGCAGTCCATTTTGGGATGCTGCCGAGTTGGATTAATCTGACACTTGAGACGTTTTCTCGCAATACTGCATTTAATTTGTTGTTAGTGACGGATCAACCCATCGATCGGACTTATTCACGCGGCAACATTCAAGTCATCAAATCTTCATTGGCCGAATTCAGCACCTTGGCATCTCAGCAATTAGGATTTTTAGTTCAAGTGAAACGTGG
>JANXNM010000040.1 GCA_025354065.1 Synechococcales cyanobacterium 340R_concoct_173_sub
TGAATGTTGACACATACAATAAGACAGATAGCCAACTCGAATTTTACGAGAAGGTAATCGATCGTTATTCAATATAGATTTTTTTTCTGAATGACGATCGGGATAAAAAGGTAAAGCATAGGACCGAACACTTTCCTGACATAGTTGCGTCACATGATTAATCAATCGACGATTTTCAAACGAGTCTTTAAAGTAAGGTAGATAATAGCTAGATGTAAATAACCTCAACGTTTGCACATAGAGCAGATTCTTAGTCTGTTCTAAATCGAGCGAAGATAGCATTTGAATATGGATTTGAACCGCCTGAACCGCTTCTTCCCATCTTCCTCCAGCACTCAAAAGACCCCGCAAAACCAAATGGCTTGAGAATATTTTATCGACTAAACTAGGGGCGAGTTCAAGATGCCGCTTTGCTGTAATAATTCCTTTCTGATAAGACCTTGCATTTTGATAAAAACCAGCTAAATGGCCCAGGAATTCATAGTTATCAGGATCGCGCAAGAGATAAGCTTCAGAAATTTTAACAGCAACTGAGTAACCTCTCAGATTATGGGAAATCCTAACAGCATGAGGCAGAATAAGCTGCATAAGTGTCAAAGGATCTTCGACATGAAAAACAGCAACCTTAAAAAGTCGGCCTACACCTGGACAAGCGTGGATCTTATCTAAAACTAGAGATAAAACTTCTAGTAAAATAGTTTCATTGTTGGGCGAAATATTTGTAGATTCAAGTATTTCAGTTAATCGTAAAATCAATCCTTCAAGCTGTTCAACTTTTTCACAGAAGATAATAGATTGCAACAACTTCAATAAGCTTAATATAGAAGTCTGATTGATTTCGCAAGCATAGAAATAAGTCAAATAAGCGGATTCTAGATCTCCCTGCCTCTCACAATCCAAAGCTTGATTCCAAAGAGTAAGGAATAGTTCTTCAGTCCATATCTCAGACTCATCACCCGCTTCGGACAAAACAGACATCCAAGTCATTTGTGCATCTTCTTCTCGTGCATCAAGAAGATACGCTACACCTAGCTTCCAATACAAATCTCTATTGTCAGGACTTTGCTCAATAGCTTGTTCATAGGTATCAATTAGAGAAGTTTTTTGCATCATTTTTATATACTAAAATTTAAGGAGCAAGATTAAGATTACGACCCCTATTGAATTAAGCTCATACTGAGTCTAAAAATAAAAAGCGCCTAGATTTTAGTCTAGACACTTTTTATCATAATCTATATTTAGATTTAGCCAATTCAATGCTAGACAAGACTACTTGATAACAGTAGTGTTCGCAGGGCAAGTTGGAAGACCGCCCGCCACGTAAGCTACACCAGTGGCACCAGTGTAACCAGTGTTTAGACCAGCCTTGTCACCTTCGCAAAGAGTAGCAAGTGTCGTTGCTTCACTGGTACCTGCCTGGGTAGTAGCGGACACCCCACCAGCATAGGCTTTTAGAGGAGATGTTAAGCCACCAACTTGAGCAGCTAGGTTACTAACAAAGCTAACACCAACACCACCACCAAGAACACTGTATGTATAGTTTGCAGTATTTGTAGCAATACCTAAACCTAGACCCCCAAAATTTGCTTGGTCAGCAAAGACATTATTTTTCTCCAAGTAGTAAGCTTGTTGCCCACGGTTCATAGAACCAACGTAAGTTTTCGCTTCAGACTGCTTAGCCTTATTCGCTTGGTTTAGGAAAGAAGGAAGGGCGATCGCAGCCAAAATACCAATAATGATGATGACGACGAGAAGTTCGATCAGGGTGAAACCACCGTTACGCTTTTTGGAAATGAGGTGCTGAAGAAACTTAGCTTTGAGTTCAGATTTCATGGAAATTCTCCTTTAGGTGCCGGAAGGAATGGTGTTTAAATCTCGGTGAATCTAACTTACCCACTTATTGCAGATTATCTATCAGGTCTGGAAACTTTTTCTAGTAATTGCACTTTTAGC
The DNA here is from genome assembly GCA_025354065.1 of Synechococcales cyanobacterium 340R_concoct_173_sub. Next base: position 1,954 of record JANXNM010000040.1, read on the forward strand.
AAGATTTCTCTATAGTTTACCGATCGCTCATCTCCCCGCACTCAATATCTGCACCGCTGTCAAACTAAGCTCTGGGAAGGCCGGAGAAGCAACCTGGTCATCACCCATCAGAACATACTCAACATAGCGATCGTCCTCCAGACACAGAATTAAGACCACTGCTTTAAGTGGGTCGATAATCCAATATTCAGGAATTCCCCGCGCCGCATACTCCGATCGTTTGTCCACATAGTCCCGATCGCGAGATTTTTTGTCACTGTTGCTATTGGAGACTACTTCTACAACTAACATCGGGTTCGGTTGCATCGG
>JANXNM010000098.1 GCA_025354065.1 Synechococcales cyanobacterium 340R_concoct_173_sub
CAGTTGACGAACCAATGCGCGGTGGACGACGGCTGATGCCGTTTCTTCCTTTGCGACTCTCAGATCTAGCTCGGCCTTGCCTTTTTCAGCGCCTTGCCAATCCTTTACAATACATTCAACCATTGTCCTTCTCTACTCCTAAGATTTTTCCTGTCGTACTCTGCCTATCGTTTGCCCACACTATTGGTTGGAACAATCTTCAGCAACGCACCAGGTTTCCCAGGAACAGCACCTTTGACCAAAATCAAATTGCGCTCAGTATCCAAACGAATGATGTGCAACCGTTTGATGGTGACTTGCTCGTCGCCATAGTGACCTGCCATTTTCTTACCAGGATAAACCCGACCCGGAGTCGTACCTGCACCCGTTGAACCAGGCTCACGGTGATTTTTAGAACCGTGGGTCATAGGACCGCGTGCGAAGTTGTGGCGCTTTTGATAACCGGAAAAACCACGACCAATAGTGTGTCCAGCTACATCGATCAATTGACCGACAGAAAACTGTTCAACTGTCAGGGCTTGTCCGAGTTGGTACTCCGAAACGTCCTGTAAGCGGGCTTCAGTCAAATGACGAAGTGGAGCAGATTCCGACTTCTTCAAATGTCCAAGTTCTGGCTTACTCAAGTTCTTTACCTTGATGTCACCATAGGCATACTGAATCGCTGTATAGCCATCCGTTTCCTTTGTTTTAATCTGCGTGATTGGGCATGGTCCAGCCTGAATCACCGTTACGGGGATTGCTCTCCCGAGTTCATCAAAAACTTGAGTCATCCCAAGCTTTGTCCCTAAAATTCCAACAGACACGATAGTCGGGTCTCCCTTACTAATTACATCCCGTAGTGAACAGCGGTTGGAGACAAGTTAACGCTCAACATGTTCTGGACAGTACAGTTGGACCGATCGCACAATTAATTCCATAGATGACAGAATTAATATAGAAATCGACCGCACACCACTATACATCTTTAGGTATCCTAAAAGACAAACGACTAGTGCGCCTTAATCACTCCACTTCTGAGGCATGGTTACAGACAAGTCATCACAACTCAAATGCATCATTACTCCAACTGGGTCTCAACTCAGACTTGGACTCACAAAGCAATTAAAATCGCCATGAAAAGCCAGTTTCCAAATCGAAAAGGAGTCATCGTTGCTACTTCCACTCAGCTATTGGTTGCGAACCCTCGCTACACATAACTACTAGTTGCACTTAAATCAGGTTAAGCACGGTAGCACTGCAAGGGTGGGCGGGAAGAAGCGATCGCTGCAAAAACTGCAACAGTCTAAAATACTACCGAATAGATGCAACTTTGTCTATCTTTATTTCCTGACTTATGGAATCGATTGATTTTGCTAAGGAGTTTGTCTTGTTTTCATTGGTTTAGATTGGAGTATTACAGGCATTTTGATCAGGTTCATCTTGGATACTTCACGATCGTGGACTGGGCTTTTAGCGGTAAAGTAGTCGCCTGAGCTATCTGTTGCGGCTGTGGTCCCTGCTGAAACTGAGCTTGCAATGAAATCGATGGAGTCGGGGGAAGCTTAGCGATTTTAAGGGATTGATTGAAATCCTTGAGCGCGACTTCAATTTGCAACCCAGCATCTTGAGCAATCCAGGAACCATCAGGCAATTGTTGACGAAGTTCAAAATGGAGATGTGGCCCCGTGGAATTTCCAGTTGTACCAACACGACCAATGACTGTGCCCTTTTCAACCACTTGACCCGGTTTAACAAAGAGTTCGGAAAGATGGGCATACAAGGTCTGTTGGCTTCCTTGACCATGCTCTAGCGCGACAGCTATGCCGTAACCACCGAGAAAGTCAGCTAGCAAAACCTTACCCGTCAACGCGGCAATTACAGGGGTTCCTAAGGGAGCTGCGATGTCGGTCCCAGTGTGCATTCGCTGATCACCAGAAATTGGGTGGATTCGCCAGCCAAATAAGGACGTAAGGGGTGAAGGAATCGCCAGGGGGAACATCATTCCCAAACTCGACAAGCTGGGCATCTTAGGGAGTTTTAGATTGCCATTGAAGTAGGGCTTCAAAGCATCTGGAGGGGAGAATTGAATTCCTTGCCGATCGACACTAATCGGTCCCCAATGGGCGGCGCTTGATTCGGCTTCGGGTTCAGGGGTCAGATCACTAGCTTCAGTGGCAACAGACTCGGGGTCGGCAACCGATTTAGTGGGGTGCGGAGTTGTTACGGCATCCGTAGGTTTGGATTTACAGAGATCTGGGATGGCAGCCCCCCAAGCCACCGTAGTGTCACAGCCGGAGGTTCGATCGGAAAAAATAATAGCTTGTGGAGCCTTTGACTCTGGCTTAACACTCGTAACAGTTGGCATTGGCTCTACTTCTTTAGCTTCAGCAACTTTAGGCGGTGCCATGGAGGGGGTGGTTGTCGGTCTAATGGATACGATGGGACTAGGAGCCTGAACTGCCGCAAGTCCCGATGGCTCTAGTAATTTGATGTCGGTGCCCGTGGTTTGAGCTTGGGCGATCGGAACATCCAGCAACCCTAACCCAGCCAATCCCAATCCAAGGGAAGACAACAACGACAAACCGACTCGACGGCACCACAGAACGATCGGAATATAGGCCGATCGGGATTTAATTTTGGGCAGAGATCGAATTTTAGACAGGAATTGGGAGGGCAGCTTGGGAAGAGTCATGAAAACTTGAGGGTAGGGGATCGACTAATTGAATTAAAAATAAGATGAAAAGTGAATCACAGGGGAAGTCATAAAATTATATAAAGACCACGATCGCACGTCAGGATTATCCTATGGCAAACGCAGCATTAACGATCGGGATTAAAACAAACGACCATAGTGGTTCCCTCTCTCCATTCTCCACTGTACGGACAGAACCGGATGACCTGTAAGAAAATTTGATGAAGCCTGTGGATAATTTTGCAATTGAATTCCGACATGAGCTTCATGAAGAACGGCAAATCTCCGATCGGTTCTGCATAATACTGAGAGTGATTTCTTTAATTTAGTGAAGGCAATATCGATGGAAACTTGGCAATGGCAAACCTGGAACGACCTGCCTTATCTAACTTGTAGTCTTTTAGATGAGTGGCAACACGGTTGGTTTACCCAACAATTTTCACCCACGACACCCTTAAAATTAACGGCGCAATTATACCCAGAGGCATCCGCCTATCGAGTCAAGCAAGTTCACGGGAATATCGTCTTAGCACCGTCAGAACTAAATCAACCACACCACGATGACAATCTCAATGATGGTGATGGTGTGATTTCTGAGGTCTCAAACCAAGCAGTATGGGTTTGCACAGCGGACTGTACTCCTGTGTTGATCGGCGATCGGCGATCGGGGCAAGTTGCAGCGGTTCATGCGGGTTGGCGGGGAACAGCGCAAAAAATTGTCCCCATGGCGATCGATCGATTGTTAGCTCAAGGTTCAAAGCTCGAAGATTTACGAGTTGCTATGGGACCAGCAATTCGAGGTGAAGTGTATCAGGTGAATGATGCCGTGGGTTTTGAGACAGCGGTAACGATCGCGCCTCATTTGGCACAGGAGTCATTGGAGAGTGCTATTGAACAGTTGAAAGGAATTTATAATTCACCGATTTTGCATGATGCTGAACCTGGAAAAGTGCGTTTGGATGTAAGACGGGTGAATGCGTTGCAGTTAGAACAGTTAGGACTAGCAGATGAGCAGATTGCGATCGCGCCCCATTGTACTTATGCCGATCCAATCAATTTCTTTTCCTATCGCCGTGAAACTCGTAAAAAAGCACAATGGTCAGGAATTGTGAGTCGGTAAGCGTCTAGTTAAGCTAGTTAAATAAGTCAAATTAAGTAAGTCAAATTAAGTAAGTCAAATAAGTCAAATAAGTTCGGTTGAATAAGTTGTGGGAATGCTGAGGTAAGGTTCAGTTACAACCTTGTTCACCCATTCCCGTCACTCTTCATGTCTTATCCTTGGTTCGCTACTACGCTTGTTGCATTAATACTCAGTGCAGGATTAGCCAGACCAGTTATCGGGCAAACTGCACCCAAAAATGCTGAAATCCAAGCCGCCGACCAAGAACTAAAAAAACTCTTGAACCAACCCTTTGAACTCCCCATCTTCACGCGGAAATCCCAGCTTCAAGATCTCTATCGGCGCTATGACAGGCAGAACGACAAGAATGGCCTAGCACTGACCAGTCTAGAACTCGCTTGGGTTGCCTATCAAGATGCAGACTACCTTGAGGCCGATCGGAAACTTCGCACGATCGAATTTAGCTTTAACTCTACGACCACCGCTTATTGGCGGATTAAAAGCTTAAGGGGATTGCTACAACTAGAAGCTGGAAAACCCCAAGAAGCCTTAACTGATCTTAGCCAATCCCAAGCCAACTTCTATTCTTGGCCTGAACAACAAGTTAAACAAGTCGGACTTGCCGCTACCTATCGCGCCCTTGGCCAATATCGCAAAGCTGCCGGATATGCCTATGGAGCCTCTCGCCTCGGAGCCTCTCGAATGGTCCAGACCGAAGCCTTGCAAGTGTTGGGAGATACGGCATTTGATGTGGGGCAATTTGAAGACGCGATCGGACATTACGAAGCGGCGATCGCCTACGGCAAAAGCATTGGATTGATTTACGGACAGCGGAGCCGTTTTACCAATATTCATCTTCTAACCCAACTGGGGCGGGCCTATCAAGCTGTTGGTAAAACTAGCCAAGCTGAAAAAGTCACCCGCGAATCTCTCGAACTGGCGGAAAAAGCCACATCACCGCAACAGATAATCGTTCTGCTTTTTGCACTGAATGCCGCCGCGATGGTAAATTTGGATGCTGGACGAAATCCCATCGCACTCGAACAACTGCAACGCGCTATGACGATCGCCAAAAGCAACGGTCTTAATAGTGCAGGTGAGATTACAACCCTAATTAATTTGGGGCGCTACACTGAAGAAATTGGGAACCTAACGCAAGCGATCGACTATTACGAAACGGCTCGAAAACTGGCCGATCGCGTTAATGACAAAGCCTCAGAAGCTCGGGCACAAAGTGCTATTGGCCAGATTCAACTCAAACAAAAAAAGATCAAAGCCGCCATTGGGTCACTGACTAAAAGCATCGACACCTTTGAATCGCTCCAGCCTGAACTCCGAGATGCACAGCGTATCACTCTCGCAGAAACCCAAGCGACCACCTATCAATTTCTACAGACAGCCCTAATCCAAGAGAATAATTCTGACCAAGCCCTAATCATCACAGAGCGGGCACGGGCACGGGCTTTAGTTGATCTACTATCCCAACGCAAGCAAACTGAAAAAACAGCCCCCAAAGATACTGCTGCCATTACCCTAAGCTCCATCAAAGCTACCGCCAAAGACCAAAATGCCACGATCGTCACCTACGCGGTTTCCCACCAATTGGGCAACCCCGAACTCTACACCTGGGTGATTCAGCCCGACGGAACTATTCATTTCAAAGCCACAGATCTACGCAGCACGACTGAAGCCGCACCAGTTTCGCTGATTGCTAGTAGCCGAAGCCAAAATCCATTAAAGCAATTAATTGTCCGAAGTAGCAAAACTCGCTCCGAGATCAGTATGGAAAGCGATCGCCCCGAAACCTATGCCCAATACGCCAGTGCCAGTAAATCGGCCTATCAACTCTTGATCGAACCCATTCAAAAGTGGCTGCCGAAAAATGATCGGGATCGAGTTATTTTTGTCCCCCAGGGTGAATTGTTCCTGATCCCATTTCAAGCCTTACAAAATTCCCAAGGACAATACCTAATCCAAAACCATACCCTGCAAATCGCACCCTCGATTCAAACCCTAAGCCTACTCACCTCAAAAACACGATCGAATTCTAACGTCATGATTGTCGGCAATCCATCGCCCATGCCCAGTGGCTATGACCCATTACCGGGTAGCGAGATTGAAGCTAACGTGATCGCAAAACTATTCAATACCACCGCTATCCTCGGTCCCAATGCCACCAAGGCAAATCTCTTAAAAAAACTATCCCAAGCCTTGCTTATTCACTTCGCAACCCATGGAACCATGGACGATCGGTCTGGCAGTGAAAGCGCTATCATTCTCGCGAGTTCAGACAAGAACGATCCGATCGCCGAACTTAACAGCAGCCTCACCGCCGGAGAGATTTTAGATCTTCGCCTCAAAGCCGATCTCGTCGTTCTTAGTGCCTGTAACACTGGACGCGGCCAAATTACTGGAGAAGGCGTGATTGGACTGACCCGATCGTTCCTCTCAGCCGGAGTTCCCAGCCTAGTTGTGTCCCTTTGGCAAGTTCCTGACAAACCCACAGCAAGCTTAATGATCGCCTTCCATAAGAATCGTAAAAAAGGCGACGGAAACGCCCAAGCCCTCCGTCAAGCGATGTTAGCCACGATGAAAGATTATCCAAACCCTCAAGACTGGGCTGGCTTTATGGTGGTGGGCCGATCGGATTAAGTCAAGATTTTGTACAATCAACCCAACAACCGTAACCGAGGGATTTATGGCCACGATCGTCACCCCACCCACCATCACACCCCAATCCATTGATTATCCTTCTGGAGATGGAACCCCCGTGGCCGAGACCTTTGACCATCTCTACGTTATTTTGATTACGATTGAAGTCTTGCGACAATATCTTGAAGACATTCAAGCCTGCGTTTTAGGCAATCAATTTCTCTACTACTCGCAAGGATTCCCATGCCTCAAATGCGCACCGGATGTCATGGTGATTTTTAATGTAGAGCCGGGGAGTCGGGATAATTACAAGATTTGGGAGGAGGGCGAAATTCCGAGGGTCGTGTTTGAAATGACATCTCCCGGAACTCGTGACAAAGACGAAGGCTTTAAGAAAGACCTTTATGCACAAATCGGAATTGAAGAATATTGGCAATTTGATCCCAAGGGGCAATGGATTGAGGAGAAACTTCGGGGTTATCGGTTAGTGGATGAAACCTATGTGCTGATAGCCACCTCTGAAAGCCAAGCGCTCGCTCTGCGATTGGAAGTGTCAGGAGCCTTGATTTCGTTTTATCGATTAGACAATGGTGAAAAGTTACTGATTCCCTTAGAACTCCGCAACAAAGCCCAACAACTTCAGGACGAACTCATATTAGAGCACGCGAGATTGTTACTAGAGCAAACCCGATCGCAAGAACTAGAAGACCAACTTAACCAAGCCCAAGCAGAGATCGATCGCTACCGCAAGCAGTTTGGGGATCTTCTGTAGAAAGCCCGTTCCTCAAACATTAATATCCTGGGAGAGAGCGATACATTTTTGAATTTGCCCGTATTTTGAAGACATTCCCGTATTTTGAAGACATTTATGTTGCGATAATTATGCATATTGCGGGAACTATGAGAAAAATCTGTAAAAATTGAGACCATTGAGACCTATGGCTACACAAGCTCCCATTTCAAAAATTTCTCCAGCATTATTCGCATTGGTTGTCCTCTGCTTTTTCCTGCCTTTCATCTCCATCTCGTGCCAAAATCCCATGAGTGGTGGCGAGATGGAACTGGTGAAAATGAACGGCTTAGAAGTTGCGATTGGTAAAGAAATTAAAATGCCTGGAGCAGACAGCATGGGACTTCCTGGTTCCCAAACAAAATCTAAACCTAAATCCGTCGAGGGTAACCCGATCGCTGGGATTGTCTTCGGGATTGCCTGCGCTGGAATTGCTGTTGGATTTATTGCTGTGCCTCAGCAGTACATTGTGCAAGCGGGATTAGCGGGTATCGGAGCCGTGATGCTAATTATGCTAAAACTGACCGTTGATTCAAATTTGGCGAGTGAGCTAAAAAAAGTAGGCGGATCAATGAGTACGCCGATCGTCGCAACCTATGGCATGGGCTACTGGCTAGCATTCTTGAGCTTTCTTGGAGCAGTAGGGTTCAATAGCTACTTCATTTACCAAGAGAAGAATAAATAGGTTCAACCCAAAAATCTCACCTAAAAAACCGATCAATCGATCGGCTTTTTGATCAGGTTTTAAACTGCCAAAGTTCGATCGAAGCAGACGACTCGCGGTGAAGGTCCAGAAGTCTACTACAATTCATTGGGTTAACCTGATAGATGATCTCTTTGGAATCTCGCATGAACTCAGATTTGTCAAACGCTCCGGAACATGAAGAAACAACTGGAGCTGAGGCAAGTGAAGACCTAGTTGAAGCGTTCTTGCGCGGGCAAAGCAGCAGCGCCGACTCGGGTATTGATTATGGTGTCGGTGGAATGCCGATCGCGGGGCCAGGGTTTAAATCCGGCTTCATTGGCATCATAGGACGGCCTAATGTCGGCAAATCAACGCTGATGAATACCCTCGTCGGTCAAAAAATCGCCATCACCTCGCCCACCGCCCAAACCACCCGCAACCGTCTCAAGGGAATTCTCACGACCGACAACGCCCAAATTATTTTTGTTGATACTCCAGGTATTCACAAACCCCACCATCGTTTAGGTGAAGTGCTGGTCAAAAATGCCCAAAATGCAATTCACTCGGTAGACGCATTGGTGTTTGTGGTCGATGGATCGACGGATCTTGGGGGCGGCGATCGGTTTATTGCGGACCTATTAAGAGATTGCAATGTTCCAATTATTCTAGGAATCAATAAATCGGATTGTCAAGATCCATCGCTACAAGTCAATGACCTTCCCGTTATAAACGGCAACATTTGCGATCGGGCTTACCTGGAACTGGCCCGCGCTCAAAACTGGACTGTTGCTAAGTTCTCAGCACTGTTGGGCGATGGCCTAGAAGACCTCCAAGAAAAGCTAATCGCCCAACTTCCACCGGGACCGTATTACTATCCACCGGATCTAGTCACTGACCAACCAGAGCGTTTTATCATGGGCGAATTGATTCGTGAACAGATTCTGCTGTCTACTCGTGAAGAAGTTCCCCATTCAGTTGCTATTGCCATTGAACGCGTGGTCGAAGAAGCTAGTATTACACGGGTATTTGCAACGATTAATGTAGAACGAGATTCTCAGAAGGGAATCTTAATTGGCAAGAAAGGCGCAATGCTGAAGAGCATCGGAACAGAAGCGCGAATGCAAATGCAAAAGCTAATTGATGGCCGGATTGATTTGCAGTTATTTGTAAAAGTTCAACCCAAATGGCGACAGTCTCGGACTCGATTGGCTGAACTGGGATATCGCATTGAAGAATAGCGAGATGCAACTATATTGCACATTACAAATTCAATAACAACCTAATAATGATAATGGGCTACTCACTTTATCTTGGGCAGCCCATTGTAGTTAATATTGTAGTTAATGAAGTCTATTGTCTAGATACTTCATACTTATCTTCGGGATTAATAGATTCTAGCGAGGGAGAGCATACACAAATCTGGCGGGCAAAGTTAGTCAGGGTCGATTGTCTATTATAGTTTGGGCGGCATGATAAAATAGTGAAAATTTAAACCTATGGTTTTTGCCATGTTCATTAACCCAAAAACTGATTTCGCCTTTAAAAAGATTTTTGGCTCTCAACAGAGTACTGATATTTTGATTAGTTTTTTGAATGCGATCTTGTATGACGGTAAAGATACGATCGTCCATTTACAAATCCTTGATCCCTACCAATCATCGAGACTTAAGGGAATGAAAGACTCATTTCTTGATGTGAAAGCGACGCTCGAAGATCGGACCACTGTAATCGTTGAAATGCAGATTCTGAATGTAGTGGGGTTTGAAAAACGAATCTTATACAATGCTGCAAAATTTTATGCAACACAATTGGATGTTGGAGATGACTATACGTTGCTGAGTCCAGTGATTGCATTGACCATTACAGATTTTGAGATGTTTCCGCAAAGTTCAAAGGTTATATCTAGCTTTACGTTACGAGAGAAGGAGGAAATGACACGTTATTGTGATGATTTTGAATTGATCTTTATTGAATTACCAAAGTTCAAAAAAAGTTTGGAAGCTTTAGGAAGTTTAAGTGATAAATGGATTTACTTTCTAAGGAATGCAAATAAACTTCAGTCTATACCTAGTTTGATGGAACAGGAACCCGCGATTCAGCACGCATTTCGAGTTGCGGAGCAGAGTCAATTGACCCGTGATGAGTTAGAAACACTAGAGCAGGAATCTAGAATTTTGAACGATAATCGAAATGCTATTGTTTATGCTGAGCAACAAGCAGAATTGAGAGGAGAAAAAAAAGCATCAATCGCAATTGCCCAACAACTCTTTGATGTGCTTGATTTAGAGACGATCGCCCAGAAAACTGGATTAACATTGGAGGAATTACGATCGCTCAAACAAGATAAAACTTAAACTCTGCACAAGCCCCACTCCGGGAGAAGTCACATTTCTGCCAAAAATTGAACTAATAATACAGGCGTAACTATTAATCGCCATTGAGGTCTGTGAATGATTGCATCTACCCGTGAACTTTTAGAAACTGCCCGCCGAAATGCATACGCGATCGGAGCCTTTAATGTATACAATCTCGAAGGCGTAAAGGCTGTAATAGTTGCCGCCGAAACCAATCACAGTCCAGCGATGCTTCAGCTTCATCCCAGCGCATTAAAGTATGGTCAGTCAATGCTCGTGTCTATGTGTTTAGAAGCAGCCCGATCGGCAACCGTTCCCATTTCAGTTCATCTTGACCACAGCACCTCAGAAGATGATATTCAGAATGTTCTAAATGCTGGAGTTAAGTCCATTATGGCTGATGGTTCTCCTATGGAGTACACAGAAAATTTAGCATTTACTCGTAAAATGACTGAACTTTCCCATCAGCATAATGCCATTGTCGAAGCGGAAATTGGTCGAATTAGTGGCACGGAAGATGGTTTGACGATCGCTGAAAAAGAAGCCAAAATGACAGACCCGAATCAAGCAGTTGAATTTGTAAATGCAACAAAGGTAGACGTATTAGCCGTGACAATTGGGAATGTCCATGGTGAATATAAAAGTCCGCCTAAACTAGATTTCGATAGACTTTCTAAGATTCGCAGTTTGATTGATATTCCATTAGTTTTACATGGGGCTTCAGGATTGCCAGATTGGATGATTGAACGATCGATTCAATTGGGAGTATGCAAATTTAATGTGAATACTGAAGTGCGTCAAGCCTATATGCAATCGTTAAAAGATGAACTTTGTAGTAAAGGTCCACAGGATTTATTGGATATTACATCCAGTGCGATCGGTGCAATGGAAGAAGTAATTACGGGCAAATTACAATTGTTTGGGTCTGCCAACAAAGCCCATCTTCACGAAACGCCCTATGCTGCTAGTCTGGTGCATTAAGATAGACTGCTTGGGAAATTTAAAATCTGGGAAAAAAGCGATGGGACTCACCTATGCAGACGTTGAATTAATTAATAGTGACGACCTCGGTGCTGTTGCGGCTGGATACATCGAAGAAAAACAAGTTCGGCGAATGACTTTGCCAATTTTGGTGGATGGCGGGGCGAGCATGATGTCTATTCCTCCATCCGTCCGATCGTACCTAGGTTTGAGGAAAACGGGTGAGGGCGATGCCGAATTGGCTGATGGTTCTGTGGTGGCTTTTGATGTAGTGGGTCCGATCGAAGTGCGGTATCAAACTCGTCATGCTGTTGTAGAAGCGCTTGTTAGTCCTGTCGAAACAGAGGCACTTTTGGGGGCGATTCCCATGGAAGTAATGGACGTACTCATTCATCCTTTACATCAAACTTTAATGGTGAATCCAAAGAGTCCAACAAAAGCAAAATATATTATGAAATAAACCAATTTAAATAAATTTATGAATCTCACTGATTATCAATCTCAATCCCGTGATACGGCAATGTATCCCGATCGCGATCGCAATATTTGGTATCCAACACTCGGACTTGTGGGTGAAATTGCCGAATATTTGACGGCGGCTGAATCTGAGAAAATCAAAGAAGCGGGAGATGTTGCCTGGTATTGTTCTCAACTTTGCAGTGAGGCTGGATTGAGGCTGGAATCGGTAATTCAACCCATTGTAGAACTGGAAGCCATTACAACAGTTTTGGGCCAGCTTGCTGAATGTGTGAAAAAACTATATCGCGATCGTAATGGTGAAGTGAGTGACAAAGATCGGGCGATCGTCACCCATTCTGTCAATCATATTTGGCACCATTGTATTCCCATTAAAGATCAGTCCATTATTCTATCTACCAACATTGCAAAACTCCAAAGCCGAAAAACGCGGGGTGTATTGGGCGGTAGCGGGGACGATCGTTAACCATGACAGCCGTTAATCACGGTAAGATATACAACAAGAAAAACGATCGCGCCGAATCGAAAAAACTATGTTGTTCGCAATTCCCCTCGCTTGGCTCCAACTCAAACGTGAACGAATGCGACTGTTCATTGCGATCGCAGGCATCGGTTTTGCGGTGTTTCTAATGTTTGTGCAATTAGGCTTTCGGGATGCTCTTTTCAACAGCGCCATCCGCCTGCATGAAAACGTCAACGGCGACATCATGCTGATCAGTACCCGATCGAATTCCCTTATCTCCATTCAAAGCTTTCCCCAGCGTAGACTCTACGGGGTTTTAGGGGCGGAAGGTGTGGACAAAATTAGCCCGATTTATGTGGGATTTGGTCTCTGGAAAAACCCATTCTGGGAAGGGTTGCCCAAATCTCAAACGCGCCAAATCATGATCTTGGGCATTGATCCCAATGATGATGTGATCGGCGTTTCCGGTTTTGATACCAATGCTCGGAGCCTGATCCGACTTGAAGACCAGATCTTCTTTGACAAAAAATCTCGGGCAGAGTTCGGACCGATTCCTGCCAAATTCTCAGAACTTGAAAAGAAAAATGAGTTGATCACCACAGAAATCGCCGATCGTAAAGTCAAAATCGCCGGACTTTTTGAACTCGGAGCTTCTTTTGGAGCTGATGGCAACACCATCACCAGTGAAGCCAACTTCCTACGCATCTTCACCCGCCGAGACAAAGGCGATATTAATATCGGAGTCGTTAAACTCAAAGAAGGCGCAGATCTCTACAAAACGCTCGAAGCCGTCAAAAAGTCTCTCCCTGGCAAATACACCGTTAACCCGACGCTAACACCCAGTGAAGCCCGTGAAGACTTTGTAGTCGGCGAAATGCGCGTTCTAACGAAAAAAAGCTTTATTGAAGTCGAACGGAAGTATTGGCAGAATAGTACGGCGATCGGCTTCATTTTCACCCTCGGCACCGTGATTGGATTTCTAGTCGGTATCATCATTGTCTATCAAATTCTCTATACCGATGTAACGGATCATCTCGCCGAATATGCAACCCTAAAAGCAATGGGATACAAAAATCGTTATTTGCTCAAAATCGTCTTCCAAGAAGCCCTAATTTTATCCATAATGGGCTACATTCCTGGCTGCATTTTAGCGAGTTTCATGTATACGGGTACTCGTAACGCAACGGCATTACCACTCCTCATGACCACTGAGCGTAGTATTCTCGTTCTATTTCTAGCGATTACAATGTGTCTGGTTTCAGGTGCGATCGCCGTTCGTAAAGTGCAAGACGCAGACCCCGCCGATATTTTCTAATTGGGAGTTTCAATCTAAATGCCTACGGTTCTCTATTTACGTGGCTGGCGATTACACTTTTATTCCAACGAGGGAACTGAACCGATTCATATTCATGGTTAGAAAGGTTTTTTAGAGGTCAAAAATGAATAAACTTTATAATGTTCAAAATTTAACTTTTGATGGTGATGTGATGGTTCTAACCGTTGATGGTGAGTGCCATCACGTTGCAGTTAAAGATGCTTCCGATCGTCTATTTCAAGCCTCCGATATCGATCGTGGTCTTTACAAAATCGCCCCCTCTGGCTATGGAATTCATTGGATAACCTTGGATGAAGACCTATCCATTCAAGGTTTACTAAAGATCGCCACTATTGAAGAAAAAGTAGCATAATTATTTATCATGACAGAACCCATCATTTCGATCGATCGCGTTAATCACTACTTCGGTAGCGGCAACCTAAAAAAGCAAATTCTATTTAGCATTCATGCAGATGTCGATCCTGGCGAAGTCGTGATTATGACGGGGCCATCGGGTTCAGGAAAAACAACGCTATTGACGTTAATCGGGGCGCTGCGATCGACCCAAGAAGGCAGCTTAAAAGTACTCGGTGAAGAACTCCGCAACTCCACCGAAAAACAGCGCGTCGCCCTCCGTCGTAATATCGGCTATATCTTTCAATCCCACAATCTTTTGAAGTCCCTTAAGGCCAAACAGAATGTGATGATGGCCTTAGAGTTGCATACTCATTTATCATCCCAAGAACAAGCCGATATGGCTGAGGAAATGCTCAAAGCGGTGGGTCTCGAAGACCGCATGAACTACTATCCTGATGAACTTTCCGGCGGTCAAAAACAACGGGTCGCGATCGCCCGTGCATTAGTGTCAAACCCAAAACTAGTGCTTGCGGATGAACCGACCGCTGCATTGGATAAAAAATCAGGTCGGGATGTTGTGGAAATTATGCGAAGTTTAGCCAAAGATCGAGGGTCTGCGATCGTGATGGTGACGCATGATAATCGGATTTTGGATGTGGCCGATCGACTAATTCATATGGAAGATGGTGAACTCGAATCCTATGATTTAGAAACCCAAGCCCCGCCAGAGAGAGCGATCGCTCTAGGATGATCAATATTGTCTAAGCCTTGACTTTATTGGAAGGCCAGGAAGCGGAGGGATTAGTGGAAGTGGCTGAATTTTTATCGATGATTTGCTTGCGTGCCGTCAAAGAATTCGGGAAAGTAATCGTCCAGCAAGCGATCGATCAAGATAAACGGCAACAGAAGGCTAAACCCGGTCATCAGAAAACCCACATATCAAATATACAGACTTAGTTCAGAGAAAAGGAAACCCGCCTAAAGTGGAACAGGAGAAACGTCCCGATCGTCTTCCCACTCAAATGTAGATGGTTATTATCCGTTTATGCATTCACCTGTAAACAGTCTGACCCTACTTCTATGCATTTCAAATTCTCACAAATTATCAAGTCCTGGAGTTTTGCGCTAGTATTCAGCCTAAGTTGCGTTTCAATATTAGTCACAGGCGCGACCATCCCAACCCAAAGCCAATCCGTACCGCCCCTCAGCATCCCCGCAAGAATACCCCCCCGCCCCAGTTGGAACATAACCCCCGTCCCTAGTTCTCCACCACCAACTATTCCAATACAAATCCCCATCCTCAAACCTCAAACTGAAATTCGCGGCGTTTGGTTAACAAACAATGATCTGCCCATGATGGAAAATCGCACCAAACTGGGCACCGCTATGAGTCAATTGCACGCCCTCAATTTCAATACGGTATACCCAGTAATTTGGAATTCAGGATACGTGAATTATTCCAGTCCCGTCGCCCAACGCTATGGCATTCAACCGTTTGTTCGCAAGGGTTCCGACGGCCATGACATATTGGCAGATTTAGTTAATCAAGCAAAATTACAAAACATACTCGTCATTCCCTGGTTTGAATTCGGATTCATGGTGCCACAAACCTCAGAACTCGCCACCCTACATCCCGAATGGTTAACTGAAACCCGCAGCGGCGAACAACTCTCCAATGGTCCCGCCGGGGAAGTCGCATGGCTCAATCCCTTCCATCCTGAAGTCCAGCAATTCATCACTGAACTCGTCGTCGAAGCCGTGACACAATACAATGTCGATGGCATCCAATTCGATGACAATATGGGATTACCCCGCGAGTTTGGCTATGATAAATTTACCCGTGCATTGTATGCAAAAGAAACAAAAAAATCAGTTCCTTCAAATGTTGCAGATGCCAATTGGGTGAAATGGCGCGCCGACAAAATCACCGCATTTATGACGAAACTCAATCAATCAATTAAATCTCGAAAACCAACGGCGATCGTATCTATTTCACCAAACTATTACGATCATGCCTACAAACTCACCTTACAAGATTGGCTCGGGTGGGTCCGATCAGGCATTGTCGATGAATTGATCATGCAAGTCTACCGATCGGACCTCAATAGCTTCACCGCCAAAATTTCCCGTCCCGAAATCATCGAAACCCAACAAAA
The DNA here is from genome assembly GCA_025354065.1 of Synechococcales cyanobacterium 340R_concoct_173_sub. The sequence continues at coordinate 16,022 of JANXNM010000098.1, forward strand.
GATTCCAACGGCTATCGGCATTCTCACCGGACTTCGCCGCCGTCCCGTCTCCATCCAGCAAATTCAATCTCAAACTCGCACGGCACAAGAACGTGGGTTAGGAGTTTCTTATTTTTACTATGAAAGTCTATGGGATGATGCCCCAGAAGGAATCATGGAGCGAATTTCAGGATTTCAATCTTTATTCCCCACCCCTATGATTCGATCGGCATCCAGATGATCAATAACGGCTGTACCTACACCGATCGTATTAGTAAACAAACGAATGACCAAACTGTTTTAGATTACTACGTTCAACACTATGCTCATTCATCTAAGCAAGAGTGGAGCGATCGGATTTGCAGCGGTAAAATCCAACTACACGGCCAATTGATTACACCAAAAACAGTAATTAAATCGGGTCAAATCCTAACTTACGATCGTCCCCCTTGGGAAGAAATAGATGTTCCACTCACCTTTGAAACTTGCTACGAAGACCCGGATTTGCTCGTCATTGTAAAGCCTTCAGGATTACCTGTGCTGCCCGGTGGAGGGTTTTTAGAAAATACATTACTGCGATTACTGGCGCGATCGTATGAGAAAAATGCACCCATTCCCATTCATCGCCTTGGGCGTGGAACTTCGGGATTAATGATCCTCGCTCGAACTCCCTTAGCCAAGGCACAGTTGACAAAACAAATGACCGATCGACAGATTCAAAAAATTTACTTAGCGTTAGTGAGCGGTGTTGTTAAGGACGATCGCATTCAGATTCATCAACCCATTGGAAAGGTCGCACATCCAGTACTCGGCTATTTGTTTTCTGCAAGTTCAGACGGTTTGATTTCCGAAAGTCATTTAGAAGTATTAGAACGCCGCCTCGATTCAACCTTGTGTGCGGTCAAAATCTTTACAGGACGGCCCCACCAAATTAGAATTCACACCGCTACGATCGGACATCCTTTAGTGGGTGATCCTTTATACGCTGTCGGGGGAATTGCTAAACTCGATCCTCCAAAATCCCCCTCGGTAAGAGGAACTTTGAATGGAGGATTGAATCAGGAAGATATTGCAGTGCCGGGGGATTGTGGCTATCATTTGCACGCGCATCAGTTGAGCTTTCGCCATCCCCGATCGCAAGAATCAATGAACTTTACCGCTATCCCCAGCAACCCATTACTTCACTACTTTGCGTCATCATCATGAGCATATCGGTTATACAAGAAGTCCAAGGCGTAGTTGCGAATCTTGTAGTATTCCGGCATTTCCATAATACGTGCCCGATCGCGAGGGCGCTTAAAGGGAATTTCAAGCACCTCACCGATCGCCGCTGAAGGTCCATTGGTCATCATCACAAGTTTGTCTGCTAGAAACAATGCTTCATCAATGTCGTGAGTAATCATCAACACCGTGCTGCGACTATGGTTCCAGATTTTCAGCAATTCCTCTTGCAATTC
>JANXNM010000124.1 GCA_025354065.1 Synechococcales cyanobacterium 340R_concoct_173_sub
ATGCTGCACCAGTCGGGGAGGAGGTTTAAATCCGCGAGTTTGTTGATGGCGTTGCTGTAGGCGGACCGGGAAATGCTGGCCTGTTGCATTATTTCGTCGGCGCTGAGTTGAACTCGCATTCGGATGGCTTTTTGTAAGACCAGGAATACCCGGTGAGAGGTGCCGTCGAGTTTTTTGTCTAGCAGCGTTTCAATGGTGTTGTAGTCGAGGACGATTCCGGTTCTGGGGACGGCGTTTCCATGCCAGTGGGTGACTTCTTGGATCCAAGCAGTGATACCTAGTTCAGCAAATTTTCGATAGGCGAAAAGGGCTTCGGCGGTTTTGTGTTTTGACTCAAAGGCGTAGTGTTCGATCGTTCGGGAACAGACGGTAGCACTTAGGATTTTGATGTTTGAATTTTGACGAGGGGCTAAATTTCTTCCTGTTCCAGGTTTAAAAGGTATAGTCTTACGGAATCTAGGGTTCAGCTCTTTTTCATGGTCCCAGGTTAAAGTGTGACTACTGACAAATTTGTGTATTGCAACTGGAGAGACTCCACATAAACGCGCAACTCCTGACTCAGACATTCCCGATTCTCCGGTGTCATCGATCGTGAAAAATTCTACGCCGTCACGTTCAACTCGTGTGATATTCATTTTTAGCCTTGGCCTTTAGTGATATTCAGGTTTGATGGTTAGCCGATCGTTCTTGCGGATACAGGGACGATCGGTGTTCGATTTATTAGAGCGTAGAGTGTTGGGAATTTCAAGCGTGAGGTTTGCTCAAACCATCACTAAATTTTGAGGTTCTGGAATCGATTGACCTTCTTCCGTCCAAATCTCTAGAAACGTCTCAATCACTTCCTGGCCTGCCTGAACCGCATCCTCGTAAGAATCACCATGAGTGCAAGGCATCATGACGCGCCCGACAAACTCAGGAATCGTCACCACAAAAATCTTGTCTTCATCTGACCACTGAATCAACATGCTGTAATTCGATTTCATCAATCCTCCTGCTCTTTTAGAAGTCTCAAGGCTGCTTTTAATTGTCGCTCAAGATAACCAGGAACATCGTCGCCGTCTTTGGCCGCAATAACGATCGGTGAAGCTAACAAAGGATGATTCCAAACTTGATGCCGCCCTTTCCCTGGTCGCCAATCAAATCCTAAGTCTTGTATCTCTTTCTTAAATTGTCGGATTTTTCTTGGCATATTGTCACCTCATTATTTTCCAATCATACGGAGCCGATTCTCGTTAGTCGGTCGATCGGTTGTGGATTGAGTAGACATTCGGAAACTGAGGGAATCGATCGCGATACTTTGGCTATAAATTTAAAGTGCCCCAACTGTAAAATAGCTGAGGCACTTCAGGGGCTTATCCCTTAATCATAATTTCGATATTATCTTCACTAATTCCGTAATTTTTCGCCAAACCAGCCTTTGCCTGAGCAATAGTAAAAGATGTAGATTCTGGTTTTAAAATCTTTTCAAATTTTAAGCTATTTAGATCAATTCTCAACTCTTCAAGAGAGGTGTAACGCACTGGATTTTGCTGGCCCGACCATGAGTTAGGAATATCTATTGAAGCGTACTCAGAGATTTGTATTAAGTAGCGTTTTCTACCATTTTCGCCAGCATAGGTAAATTCAGCCCCACTAATTTTACCAACAAGGAATGAACTTTTCCGATTAGCACCTTGAGAACTGGTACAAATCAGATACTTACATTTTTTTGCTCGGTCTGGATCTAAAGCCCAATCGTAGTCACCACCTCGATTACGAATATCATCTAAGCTGTTTCCTGTGAAAGTTTGAAGAGCAGAGTTCATAATTCAGGACTAAGTAACTATACCCTAAGTATAGCCGAAGTATCTGAAAATGTCAAATACTTATCGATACTTTTGGTTTAATTTGGGGATAGTTCTCTCTAGATTAAACTCTGCTCAACAAAAAGCCACTATTTCTAATACCGAATCTTCTGCGCAGCCATCAGTTCTTTGCCCAAGATTTTCCAAAGGCGTTTGCGTTGGTCAGTGCTGATCGGGCGACTGCCTTTAATCCAATGCGTCACCATCGATCGGTCCATGTGGAGCTGATAGGAAAGTTGCGCCTTACTCCAACCTTTCAACGTCAAAGCCACATCCAACATCTTGCCAGCGATCGGACCAGGCGTTTGCGGCGCACTCGGGCGTTGACGTTTTGCACGAGACAACCTAGATCCAAGCGGGCGCGACCCAAGACGAACATCTTCAATTCGGATTTCAGCAGGCGAACTCCGCAACATCAAACGACCATCG
>JANXNM010000182.1 GCA_025354065.1 Synechococcales cyanobacterium 340R_concoct_173_sub
TTACTGTTTGGCGGGATCGTGGTGAATTTCACTATGTCGCCTTCGCACAGGGTGTTTGCGATGTTGGTTAAGTAGGTTGTGCCCTCGGCTTCGGTGACAAAGTTTCCGGTGAGCTGGTGGCCGTCATTCAGGTGAGCGATGACTTTGTAGTTTCCGCCGTCGAAGGGTTTGAGGGTGGATTTGAGTTTGTCCCAATCGGCGGAGAGTTTGAGGTTAGGGATACGCATTTCTTTCTTTTGGGCGCGCTTTCCATCGGGCAATGTGGTGGCTCCGTTCGCGCCGCTGTAGAAGTAGGCGGTGACGAGGCGTTGATTGCGCTCAGCTCTGATTGCGCGATCCATGCCAACTTGGACAACTTGCCCGATGTCTTTGTTCGCGATCGTGGCTCCTTCAATTCGGGCGGTTTCGATCGCGTTGATAATATTTTGCTGCGAGCCGTAGAGCGTGACGAACTCTTCTGGGGTGGCGGCGTCCATGGTGAAACGGACAACTCGGTTAGGTCCAGCGGCGGCGGTCACGGCTAGGCGATTGAGTTCGTAGGTAGATTGGACGGTGTTGCAGGCGAGAAAGGCGAGGTCAAAAATGGCGTCTTCGGCCTGGTCAATGAAGCCCGTTAGATACGCCTTCATTTCGGGGTTTTTGTTGTTCTCAGCGATCTTCTGAATTTGGTCACTCAGAATCCAGGGTTCTGATTTGGTGGGTCCGGTGGTGGAGTTGGTGACGAGGTGACGCCCAGACATGTAGGTGCTGAGAAAAGCGTTGTTCACGAGGTTCGATCGTAGGGCTATGAAGGAGCCTCGAAGACTATTAATAATCTCCTCTCTCTGGTCTTCTTCAATTGAGGCGAGGGCGTGAGGGTCTAGCTGTGGGTAACGGTGTTGGGCTTTTTTTGTTGCGCCTAGACCTGCCATGCGGACGATGCCATCGGCGGATAATCGGCCTAGTGAGGTGATACTGGCGAGATTATTGGCCTTCATCTGCTCTTCGATTTGAGCGTCCGTCTTGTTCCAGTCGAACATGTAGAGTTGGAGCGCTGACCCCATGACAATTTGGGAGAAATTACTAAACAGGTAGTCTGTTGCCGCGCCTGAAATCAGCCCTAGGAAGTTACCGAAACGTTGCCGTCTGCCAGCGTCTCGGGAGTTGGTTTTGAACGTGTTGAACATATCAATTCGCCGAGTACCAACAATGCTTTGGGTCGCTTGGGCTAGCAAGTTGGGCGATAAGGGTGAAAAATCCATGATTGTTTTTAGCAATTGAGGTCTAATTTCTAGAATGCTCAATTGCTTACCGTTATTAACTTCCTAATAATTTATCGGGGTCTGTTGTGGGCTTTGGAATCTCCCTCGTACTGCCTAACTTAATTTCTTTAATTTCTGGAATTGGCAGCCCGACTGACTGGCGTAAGGAGCCGGGATTCTCAACGGTGTTGACGTAGCGTTTCCACGCTTCATCGTCTTTGGTTTTTGGATTTTGTTTAGGACGATCGAGAATGGGTAATTTCGGGTCAGCTTTATCAAATTCAAATTTGTTGCTAAGAGCCGCAATCTGAGATTCCATGTTAGTTTTCAATGCCAACTGCTTAGCGTCGATGTCGCCCTTCCAATCCCTTACGACCATTGCACTTTGGGCTAGATTCATCAGGTTATCAAAGAAGCTAGCACCCGTACCATGGGTTACAGCGCCGGGTCGAAATACTATTTTCTGTGAGGTTTTAGCTCCCGATTCCTGTATCAGCACTTCAATATCGTACTTATTTTGTAAAATCATTTGAGTTTGCATTTCCTGTCCCTGCAAAATCTTAAATAGGTATTTCTCGATCGCGCTCAAGTCCTGTTCCATTCCTAAGTTTTGAGCATGGATATTTTCGATCGCATCACTTTGGTTCTGGAAACTCATCGCACTAACAACACCTGTCGCACCTGTAATCCTATGGCTAGTAGGTATTCCGACTAAGTTCGATACTTGATTGAACTGCCATTGAGACGTACTTAGGGCTGTTGTGGGCGTAACTTTCGGACCTGTAGGATTCCTCATATCTGCCGGGAAAGTAGTCCCAAGTTGATGAAATCCAGCTCGCATAAACAGCGGCGCGGCTATTGCAGCGGCTAATCCCAGTAAGTTCGTCGCAGTAGTTGTGCCACTAGTCCCAAATTGTTCAAATCCTGATTTTTTAATCAACGCTTCGCCCGGAATGCTAAGTCCTTTCTCTAAATCATTTACGTTCAGTACCTTCATTGTAGTTTTTAGAGGTACCGCAACTTGTGTGTCAATGTGGCTTTTGATTGGGTTAATGATTGAGGCCGGGTCCAATCCGTCACCAATTTTATTTACGATCGTCCGATTATTATTGGTGATGATATTGGAAATAGAATTCGTAATGGTGTTTCCAAGGTTTGTAATAGTGCTCCTGACGTTGTTTGTGATCGTTCCGGGCAGGTTGCCTATTTGTCCCGATAAGCCAGTGAGTTGCTGTTGCAATGGCTGCAAATCTACTTTATTTCGAGCGATGTCTGACCCTAAGCGAACTAAACTCCCATTAACTGCCATGATGTTCGCGGCTATTTGAGACAAGTCAGGTTGTTTCACCTTGTTAGGCACTGCGTCCACGTCTGTTTTCCGTGCTAAATCGTTTAAGTCTGATTTCCGTGCTAAATCTGACGGGATCTTGACCTCTGACGGCTTGAACGCGTTCAACGCTTGCTGTGTTGCCTGCTGTATCTTGCCGTAATCGATCGGAACGGCTTGAACATCAGGCTTTGCATTGATTGTGCCTAGTATTCTAGAGATTTCAGCCAATTGAGGAGCGTAATCCTTTTGCTGTTGGGTGCTGGGTGTGGTCCGAGTTTGGGCACTTACAGAATTAAGCGTACTTTGAATAGTTTGAAGTTGTGGCCCGTAGTTCTGTGCCCCTATACGGTTGATACTCGCTTGAATGGCGGTCGATTGACTTGCTCCTTGCTGTATAGCACTTCTTACAGCCTTAATTTCTGCCAGCGTGTTGTAGGTATTACTGGTAATTTTTCCCAGATCGGGACCGCCTTTCGTTGCAGATTCTATTCGTTTAATAGCAGTCATAACAGACTGGAATTGCCTATCAGAAATCGAAGCATTAGAATTGATTTTTTGTTCAATTAACTTCAATTTGTTTGTTACATCATTTTTCCAATAAAGATCTACAAACGATGAAATAATAGGCGCTACTTTGCCAAATAATTTTACGAAACCAACAATAGTCCCCATAGCTTTGGGAACGTCTTTCAATGCGGTTAAAGCTTGCGAGCTTTTTGCAATACTTCCGGCTACCGTTCCGATTTGCCCGATCGCTTTCGTCAGTCCACTGCTTTTTCCCCATGTAGAAAGTGATTTATTTAATCCTGTAACTACAGTCCCTAGAGATTTAGCCAGCGCTTGCTTGATTTTGTTTTCAGACTTTAAAAGACCTTGCCCAATCTTTGTAAGATTTTTTGACAGCTCAGTTACAATCTTTTTAAAAACCTTGTCAAAAGTTGTAGTTATTTTTGAAACAACGTTATTAAACGTGTTCTTAATAATCGTGCCAACATCTTTTGTTAGCAGTTTAAACAATTTCGCGAAGAAATCGTCAGCAGCTTTTAATCCATCCTTTACAATCCTAATTCCCTCACCCTTAGGGTCTTTCAGGAATGCTTTAGCACGGTCAAGGAGTGTAGTTGTATCGGTAATTTTTTTTGTTACTTCCGCTTGAAAATTGCGGAATAAAGCAGCTTGCTCTTCTAGAGCTTTAAATGGGCTTAGACCACGCCCCATAAACTCTTCAGAGAATGCCTTAATATTCTTTTCAATTTCTCCTTTCAATTGGTCAGTAGTAAACTTAGGCATTGCTTGGAACCTCTGTTACGTCAAACATAACTTTGCCGTCTGCTTGGGTAGATGAATCTACAGTGAATTGCTTACCGTATTTAGCCTGTAATGCACCTGCGATCGCATATCCAGAATTCAGTACAGCTGTAAGGTTGTCCGCTGGTTCTACTGTTCTCTGAACCTTGTCGATCGCGTTTCCATCTTTGACCACTTCCCATTTGAATCCGTTAGCGGTCAGGTCGTTGTTGCTGGGGTTTTTGGGATCGTCGGGATTGAGTGGAATTTTCATCTTGGTTCTCAGGTCCGTAATGTTCTTGTCGTCAAGCTGAGCGATTAATGAAGTGAAGGTGTATTTGTCCTTGGTCAGGCTTTCCTTAATTCCGGTCAAGAAGTCAGGGTCAGTAATTAGCTTGCCCCGTAGGCTTATGTATAGGTTTGGAAGATTTTCGATATCGGTATTTAATGCATTCAAAACAGCAGTTTCAAGTACACTCACCCCATCTTCATCAGCTTCAAAAAGAATTGATTCCACAATATCTTTCAAATCAGGCTTGATAAGCTTCTGAGTACCTTGAGCGACCTTATCAATAAATCGAGCCTCTTCAGTCGCTTGGAAACGCGCTACTACGATCGGCGGCATCTCTGCAAGTAATTCGGCTTTAATTCGAGCTTTCATATTTTCCTCGTCAGGTTCAGGATCTTTAGATTCTTCTTTGCACAGGCAGATAGATTCTTCGTAGTCATCGCCCGGATTTCGGACTGTAGGCACACAATGCGACTGGCACTCCTCGCAGCTCAACCATATTTTTTTTTGTTTTTGTTCCAGTGGTTCTCTATGAATTTCTGACATTGAACCGTCGAGATGCACTGTTTTAACAATGACGAACTTTTCAGGCGGTTCACCGCTCCCACCATCATTAGGCGGTTCATAGGGTAAGCCGTTATCAGCACGAGTGATGCTTATGTTCGTAATAGTTATTTCAGTGATAGGTGTAAAATCTGAGTTCGATCGTGGCCCCCAGTCAGTCGTGGTCGCTCCATCACCATCAATGACTACGACTTTTCCACCCATACCTTCACCTGCTGGAATAACAACAACAGATAGGGGCGCTTTTCTGGAGCCTTCGGTTCCGCCGCCGCTCGTTCTTGGTTCTCCATCAAAAACATACTGAATAGTCCATTGCCCATAAACCCAAACAATTTCTTCATCTGGACCTTGTGGCAATCCACCGCCATTAGGATTACCGCCATCTTCCCAGAATGCCGCCGCTCCATCATTTGGTATTGGATTTTCAAAGTATTTGCGATAGTCATTCTCTGGAATGTGAAGCGCAACATTTCCACACTCTCCACTAATTGAAGCTAGCTCTATTTCCATACTAAAAAAGGGCAGTTTAAGCCCTTACTAAATGTGATGGTGAATGTGAATAAAGTGGACTATTCGACGTCATCAGGGTCAATGTCAGACGTATCTAAAGCCTTACCGTATACAGTCAAATCATAATTGTATGATTTTCGTTGCAATCCATTTCGTTGCGTGATACCTGCTCGGGGTGCCCCTAGTTCGATTGAATTAGTCTCGGTGGTGTCATTGCGAGTCCAGATGCTCACCATTTTGACTAGGCAGGTGAAGAGGACTTCAGGGTTGGGGAATTTGGCGACGAGGCTAAGACCTGCGACGGTAAGGCTAGTATATGGGATCATCAAAACCGGGTTCGTTGCAGAGATTTGCTTACCTGCAACGAAAGCCTCAATCTCAGCCTGAGTACTCAAAACAGCAGAGTCCGAGCCGAAGTAGTCCGTGATGGTGGGAGTTGCCATAGGTAATAAGGTTGAGGGTGGATCATGATAATCATTCCCAAAAAAGGAAGCCCGATCGCATAGATTTCGATCGGGCCTTGGAGGCAAGTGATTTAGTGAGATTTTTACTGTGCCGGAAAGACTTTGATATTGGCTTCAGACTTGACGGAGGGCAGGTCTAGCCGCTGAATTGATGAGCCTTCAGGAATATCAAACCTAATTGGAACCGTGCGAACCTCCCCAGGCTTAAAGGGCTTCTCTTCAAGCTCAATAATTTTGATTGTGTCTGCAATGTTTGCATCGGCATCCTTTTTAGTGCCCTTCCCATCAATGATGGTTGCAGCAGTCCAGAGAAAGAGGTCTTTTAGTGACTGCCTAGATTTGCTTGTATTTTGAATTTGGATATGGGCCGTAACCCACTGCCCTGCGGCTTCAATAGTTTTGTCTTCATCCAATGGGTCTTTCATCTTTTGCCCATGGCTCGTGACTTTTTGAAGTGTTGTTAGCCACGGCCCAAAGGGTTTTGATTGTCCTGATTTAGTGAGTTGAACGGGTTTGGTCTGGGCGATCTCTTTGGTGGTGTTGGGAGTCTCGCTTGAGGGAAGCATTAGGGCCGCGCCTACGAGTCCAACAAAACCAATAACGGGTACAGCAAGCAAACCAAGAATGATAAATCGTTTTTTCATGGGTAAACTGAGTGAATGATTATACAAAAGCCGTACAGGGTCACACTGTACGGCTTTTCCTATAGTTCCCAATTATCATTAAAAAAATCTTCTGTCTAAGTAGCTTCTTCCCGGTTTTACTCATGATGCCTAAATCCCTTTGGAACAATCGCTTAAATATTTTTCGCGGAACTCTCGATCGGATTATTGTTCATCTCGAATTTCGGTCCGTCCAAGAATACAGAACCGTCGCGAACGTACTGGAACAGAAGGCGCTGTTTCTTAGGTCTGAAGCTGATGGAATTCTGTGTACGACGGCAGAAGTCCCAACGAAGGAGTAAGGGTTATGACGATCGGCCCCGCTTATTGCGACTGATGACGAGCGGGTTTCAAGTATCGCTTTTTGGTTATGTAGGCCAAATTTAGTCCAGTGGGTCATTCTCAATAAAACAAGGAAATGATTACCTCGAGGTAACATTCTCAAAACAAAACCCCGATCGAGCTAAAGACGATCGGGGTTTTGTTTATTGTGCCCTTGAATGAGGGTCACTCAAAGAGAAGTGCTTCGGTTTTGATTC
>JANXNM010000741.1 GCA_025354065.1 Synechococcales cyanobacterium 340R_concoct_173_sub
GTGCAATCGCCTAATTTCCATTAGCAATCGGACCAGCCAAACGGTGCAAAAACTTCCGGCTGAGAATTTACAACCCGCCGATCGGTTTACCAAAGCCGCCGACTTGTTAGAGCGCGCCGCTCAAGAAATGCAGGACTTGAAGCCATCCGACAGCAAATTGCTTGACCTACAGCAACAACTTACTACTCTTTATCGTCAAGATAGCACCAACAATCTCACCCTAGCCCAGTCCCAGAATGCCAAAGCCGTCCGCACCGCCGCCGAACAAATTCAAACCGATAGCATTACCCAAAAAAACTTAGTCCAAGCTGTGAACACCTACTGCCAAGCGCCCGATGCTTAAGAACGATCGATGCGCATCAAATAAATACAACCGACAAATAACTAGAACAAACAAGCTCAACAAACTAAGTATAGAATTCCCGCCATCACACTAGTGAGTTTCGCGCTATATTCATACAGGCGATCGCATCCATAATGGAATAAATCGCTGCCAGAATTGAATGGCCTACACTGAATTTATCTTAGGGAGCTACGCATATGACCCGCGCCACCATGGAAACCGACAAGGGCACAATCCATCTCGAATTATTTGAAGCTGATGCACCTAACACGGTCAAAAATTTTGTCGAACTGTCGAAAAAAGGCTTCTATGACGGCTTAGCGTTTCACCGAGTCATCCCCAATTTCATGGTTCAAGGTGGCTGCCCCAATAGCCGTGCGGGTGCTAGTGGAACCCCCGGAACCAGTGGTCCGGGTTACAAAATTGATTGCGAAATTAACAAGAACAAACATCTTGCTGGAACTCTTTCCATGGCTCATGCGGGCAAGAATACAGGTGGTAGCCAGTTCTTTATCTGCCATTCACCCCAAGGCCATCTAGACGGCGTTCATACTGTCTTCGGTAAAACGGAAGATATGGACATTGTTAATGCAATTCGCGGCAACGATCGCATCATCAAAGTAACGATCGAAGATTAATTCAAAGCTTAAAAAACACCTTGTAGATCCAAAATTCACAGGGTGTTTTTTAATGCTCAATTCAACAGTCCCAAGTGAGTTCTAAGTGATTCCCAAATGACTGCTAAGTGGAATCGCGTCCCAAAAAATCCCCTAACAAATAAAGCGATCCGCACAACACGACTCTTGCGTTCTGAGCATCCGTCGCCGCCTTAAGCCCCTTCATCACATCATCAAAGACCCAAACGCGTTTCAAATCGGGTCGAATAGATTTTGCTAATTCCACCAATATTGCCAGATCCGCCGACTTGTGCCCCGCAACCGGAACGAGATAGACCGAATCGCCCGATCGGAGAAGCGTTTCAAACATCTCACGATGATTCTTCGTCGCCAACATTCCAATTACCCAATGGGTTGGCAATGTCGTCGGTTGGCTGTCTAAAAACGATCGTAATACCGCAGAACTATCGCTATTGTGGGCACCATCAATCAAAATTTTATGACCGCGCCAG
>JANXNM010000742.1 GCA_025354065.1 Synechococcales cyanobacterium 340R_concoct_173_sub
GTGCAATCGCCTAATTTCCATTAGCAATCGGACCAGCCAAACGGTGCAAAAACTTCCGGCTGAGAATTTACAACCCGCCGATCGGTTTACCAAAGCCGCCGACTTGTTAGAGCGCGCCGCTCAAGAAATGCAGGACTTGAAACCATCCGACAGCAAATTGCTTGACCTACAGCAACAACTTACTACTCTTTATCGTCAAGATGGCACTCACAACCGAACCCTCGCTCAGTCCCAGGATGCCAAAGCCGTCCGCACCGCCGCCGAACAAATTCAAACCGATAGCATTATCCACAAAAAATTAGTCCAAGCCGTGAATACCTATTGCCAAGCTCCCGATGCTTAGAGGGCATTTTAGAAGTCTTCGCGTTGGTATCAGCGGCTCGATCCCCCTAAATCCCACTTGTAAAAGGGGACTATGAGTTTGAATTCCGGTTTCTCCTTTTTAAGGGGGCTAGGGGGATCGTGATTTTCGAGGTATATTCATAAAGGCGATCGCATCCATAATAGGGATAAATCGCTGCCAGAATTAAACAGTCTACACTGAATTTATCTTAGGGAGTTACGCATATGACCCGCGCCACAATGGAAACTGACAAGGGCACCATCAACCTTGAATTATTTGAAGCTGATGCACCTAACACGGTCAAGAATTTTGTCGAACTGTCGAAAAAAGGCTTCTATGACGGTTTAGCGTTCCACCGAGTCATCCCCAATTTCATGGTCCAAGGCGGCTGCCCCAATAGCCGTGCGGGTGCTAGTGGAACCCCCGGAACCAGCGGTCCGGGTTACAAGATTGATTGCGAAATCAACAAGAATAAACATCTTGCTGGAACTCTTTCCATGGCTCATGCGGGCAAGAATACAGGTGGTAGCCAGTTTTTTATCTGCCATTCACCCCAAGGCCATCTAGACGGTGTTCATACTGTCTTTGGTAAAACGGAAGATATGGATATTGTTAATGCAATTCGCGGAAACGATCGCATCATCAAAGTAACGATCGAAGACTAGCCCAAAGTTTAAAAAAACACCTTGTAGACCCAAAATCCGCAAGGTGTTTTTTAATTCAACATTCTCAATTCAATATTCCTAACTAGAGTCGCGTCCCAAAAAATTGCCTAATAAATAAAGCGATCCGCACAACACAACTCTTGCCTTCTGAGTATCCGTCGCAGCCTTAAGCCCGGTCATCACATCATCAAAGACCCAAACGCGTTCCAAATCGGGCCGGACAGACTTTGCCAAATCAACCAACATCGCCAGATTAGCCGACTTGTGACCCGAAACTGGAACTAAAGAAACTGAATCGCCCGATCGGAGAAGCGTTTCAAACATTTCACGATGATTCTTCGTCGCCAACATTCCAATTACCCAATGGGTTGGCAATGTCGTCGGTTGGCTGTCTAAAAACGATCGTAATACCGCAGAACTATCGCTATTGTGGGCACCATCAATCAAAATTTTATGACCGCGCCAG
>JANXNM010000257.1 GCA_025354065.1 Synechococcales cyanobacterium 340R_concoct_173_sub
CGTGCTGAAACAGTACAACGTCGAATTGATCGGCGCCTCGCCGGAAGCGATCGACAAGGCCGAAGACCGCTCCAAGTTCAAGGAAGCGATGACCAAGATCGGCCTCGGCTCGGCACGCTCGGCGATCGCGCACAGCATTGAAGAGGCGTTGCAGGTGCAGGCCATGGTGGGCTATCCGGCGATCATCCGGACATCCTTCACCATGGGCGGCAGCGGCGGCGGCATTGCTTATAATCAAGAAGAATTTGAAGAAATTGCCCAAAGCGGTCTGGATGCAAGTCCAATGTCGCAGATTTTGGTCGAGAAATCATTGCTGGGCTGGAAAGAATATGAGCTAGAAGTAATGCGGGATCTGGCGGATAACGTCGTGATTATTTGCTCCATTGAAAACTTCGATGCCATGGGCGTTCACACGGGCGACTCGATTACGGTGGCTCCAGCGCAGACCTTGACGGATAAAGAATATCAACGGCTTCGGGATGCTTCGGTGAAGATCATTCGTGAAATCGGAGTTGAGACGGGCGGATCTAATATTCAGTTTTCTGTCAATCCCGACACGGGCGAGATGATTGTGATTGAAATGAATCCGCGCGTCTCCAGATCATCAGCTCTCGCATCAAAAGCAACCGGGTTCCCGATCGCAAAAATTGCGGCTAAGTTGGCGGTGGGCTATACCCTAGATGAGATTCCCAATGACATTACAAAAATGACTCCTGCGAGTTTTGAGCCGACGATCGATTATGTCGTCACTAAAATTCCTCGGTTTGCCTTTGAGAAATTCCCCGGTTCAATTCCCACCCTCACGACCCAAATGAAATCCGTTGGGGAGGCGATGGCGATCGGGCGGACCTTTCAAGAATCGTTCCAAAAAGCATTGCGATCGTTGGAAACAGGCCGTGCGGGTTGGGGCTGCGATCGAGATGAAAGGCTGCCCAGCTTAGAACAAATTCGATCGAACCTGCGGACTCCCAATCCCGATCGGGTCTTTTCCATTCGTCATGCGATGTTGATGGGGATGACGGTTGAGGAGATCTACGAATTGACCTCTGTTGATCCGTGGTTCCTAGACAAACTTGAAGATATTCTCAACACCGAAAAATTCATCAAACTCACGCCGTTGAACCGTTTGACGGCTGACCAAATGCGCCATATCAAGCGTCAGGGCTTCAGCGATCGTCAACTTGCGTTTGCCACCAAAACCCGTGAAGACGATGTGCGAACCTTCCGTAAGTCCTTGGGCATAATTCCTGCGTATAAAACCGTGGACACCTGCGCGGCGGAGTTTGAAGCGTTAACGCCGTACTACTATTCGACTTATGAAGACGAGACGGAAGTGTTGCCCTCCGATCGGCGCAAGGTGATGATCTTGGGCGGTGGACCGAATCGAATTGGTCAGGGCATTGAGTTTGACTATTGCTGCTGTCATGCGTCGTTTGCATTGCAGGCCGATGGTTTTGAGACCATTATGGTTAATTCAAATCCTGAAACCGTTTCGACCGACTACGACACCAGCGATCGGCTTTATTTTGAACCGCTGACGAAAGAAGATGTGCTGAATATTCTGGAAGCAGAAAGCCCTGAAGGCGTGATTATCCAATTTGGGGGTCAAACTCCGTTGAAATTGGCGGTGCCCCTGCAAGAATATTTGAACCAGAATCCTGATTGCCCGACCAAAATTTGGGGGACTTCACCCGACTCTATTGATGCGGCGGAAGATCGGGAACGGTTTGAAAAAATCCTCCGTGAACTGGACATCAAACAGCCACCCAACGGACTCGCCCGCAGTTTTGAACAAGCCCGATCGGTGGCCCGTCGCATTACCTATCCGGTGGTCGTACGCCCGAGTTACGTGCTTGGTGGTCGCGCGATGGAGATTGTTTATTCTGATGCCGAACTAGAACGCTATATGGTTTACGCCGTTCAGGTGGAACCGGATCACCCGATTTTGATTGATAAGTTTCTAGAGAATGCGATCGAAGTGGATGTGGATGCGATCGCGGATGCTGAGGGGAATGTGACGATCGGCGGCGTGATGGAACACATTGAGCAAGCGGGGATTCATTCAGGGGACTCGGCCTGTTCGTTGCCATCGGTGTCGCTGAGTGATGAAGCCCTAGCTCAGATTCGCAGTTGGACCATTGATTTGGCGAAGGCGCTGAAGGTGATTGGGTTGATGAATATCCAGTTTGCGGTGCAGGGAACTCAGGTCTTTATTATTGAAGCGAATCCCCGTGCGTCAAGAACTGTGCCGTTTGTGTCGAAGGCGATCGGTCAACCGTTGGCTAAACTTGCATCCCGCGTAATGTCGGGTAAAACTCTCTCCGAACTCAATTTCACCACCGAAATCATTCCGACTCACATTTCCGTCAAAGAAGCCGTGTTGCCTTTTGAAAAGTTTCCGGGAACGGATACTATTTTGGGTCCAGAAATGCGATCGACGGGCGAAGTGATGGGGATTGATAGCAGCTTTGGGGCGGCTTATGCGAAAGCTGAATTGGGTGCAGGTCAAAAGTTACCTAAATCTGGTGCGGTGTTTATTTCGACGAACGATCGAGATAAACAACTGGTGATTCCGGTTGCTAAAGCCTTTATTGATTTAGGGTTTAAAGTGGTTGCCACTAGCGGAACCCGTGCGGTCTTGAAGGAAAATGGTTTGGAGGTTGAACTCGTGTACAAATTGCATGAGGGTCGCCCCCATATTTTGGATGCGATTAAAAATAGCCAAATCCAACTCATTATCAATACTCCATCTGGCGAGGAAGCTCAGTCTGATGGTCGGAGTATTCGGCGGGCGGCATTGACCTATAAGATTCCGATCGTCACTACGATCGCGGGGGCAAAAGCAACGGCTGCTGCGATCGAATCTATGCAAACCAAACCATT
>JANXNM010000313.1 GCA_025354065.1 Synechococcales cyanobacterium 340R_concoct_173_sub
TACTAAACTTAAACGCAATATGAAACAGCGTTTGATGCCCCTTTACGACCGATTAATGTTGCGAAAACGAGCGATTGTTGAGACGGTAATTGACCAGTTGAAAAATATTTCCCAGATTGAGCATTCTCGGCATCGCTCTCCAGTCAACTGCTTTGTCAATATTTTCTGCGGATTGATTGCCTATTGCCATCAGCCCAAGAAGCCAGGAATCGCTATGGAGAGGAATTTACTGGCTTCTGCTTAACCCGAACTCACGTTAAATCAGGGGGTGATAGGCAGAAAATTTCCGCAGATCCCCTAAGGTAAAAGAAGAATTTTTCCACCTATTTTTCCATTATACGAAGAAATACCGAATTTGTCAGCCTATCCCACCATGCAAAATCCGCCAAAGAAAAAGCTTCTAGACCAAGCGCAGAATCCGCCTAAAAAGCTTCTAGACCAAGTTCATGGCGTCATTCGCCTCAAGCATTACTCTTATCGCACAGAAGAAACTTACGTTCAGTGGATCCGTCGATACATTCTATTTCACAACAAACGTCATCCCAATGAAATGGGAAACCCTGAAATCGCAGCCTTTCTGACTCACCTTGCGATCGAAGGACAAGTCAGCGCCTCAACACAAAATCAAGCCCCCAGCGCTATTTTATTTCTCTATTAACAAGTTCTTGAATCAAGAATTAGACGATCGAGTCAACGAACTCCGAGCCAAACGCCCTGAATATTTACCCATCGTTCTCATCCCAGAAGAAGTAAAAACTATCTTATCGAACCTATCCGGTCTCCATAAGCTCATCGTCCAGATTTTCTACGGCATACGACATCCGCACCATCTAAGAACGACTTGGCCACAAAGATGTCAAAACTACCCTATCTATACCCACGTTCTCAATCGCGGCGGACGAGGAGTTATCAGCCCCCCTTAGATATCGCAAGTTAAACATTCGAGGAGTTATCGCGATCGTTTTTTAGCAATGACCGATCGTCTTTGCTAACAGACTTATCCGCAAATGAAGGAGTCTGTTGGCGAATTTGTGGAACCTCAAATAATTATAAGGGGCAATTACAAGGGGCGATAAACGCGGTAGTTGATGTTGGGGAAGATGTTATCGATCGCCTCCACCTTTTCCAACCAACCCGAATCGATTTTTCCAGCCCGAATATCCTCGTATAGCTTATTAAACCGCTGGACATGGGATTTTGTTCGCCGCACTGCATAGGGCACCATCGTCCCGGTGCGCATAATGAATGCCCAATCCGACGACTGCGCCAACAACACTTCACGAGAGGCCTGATTCAGCGCTTTCCATTGCAACTCGTCTTCTGGTTCCATGCGTGATAAATCGATCATCCGCTCTGCAATTTTATGCAAA
>JANXNM010000750.1 GCA_025354065.1 Synechococcales cyanobacterium 340R_concoct_173_sub
TTCAAAAGTGTTAGCGTTCATAAGTTTAAGAGGGGATAGACATCACACCTGAGATAGTATCCAAAACCAATCCTGAAGAACTCTATCAAGAGTGTAATTTTCAGAAAGGGAATTCATCACTTAAGTTGCTTGAGCGATCGCTTAGTCTTTGTTTCAGTGAGCCAAAGAGAGTAGACAATTTTATTGCTAAGTTTTTAAGTTACCCCTGCGGAGAGTTATGGGCTAACGTTTTGCTCCACCAGCCGCAAATTGGCTTTGCTTTCCGCCATTGTACGACGACGGACGACGACGAACTGGTGCGAGCGAATTGTTCTAGCAGCGGTAGCATTGCGTTATCGATGTGCCTCCATGTACGCCTTCAGTAGCTGATTAATCTGGGTCTGATATCCACGTCCTTGAGACTTAAACCACTCCAACACATCACTATCAACTCGTAATGTTACCTGAGCTTTATTTCTAACGACGGGTAAGCCTCTTCTCACGACCCCTCTTGCAAATTGCTCGGGGGTAATTTCTGGACAATCCGACAGATCAATGTCTTCGTCGGTCATCGCTTCAAGCCGCTGCCAATCAGTCTGCGATCGCTTGGAAGTAGGTTCTGTACTCATTTTTAGTTGCCTTTCGTACGGAAATAATCCGAATATACTCACCACGGTCAGTATTGACAACAGCGACAACGCTACCTTTCAGCAATCCGAAGGTCACAAAACGCTGCTCTCCGTAACTGTAGCGATCGTCCTCGACGGTGAAGATATCGCCATCAAACACCTCTGAGACATCGACGAAATCAATACCATGATTCTTGATGTTAGCGAGGCGCTTGTCCTCATCCCACTCAAATTCCATCACCAGATAACTGCTATGGCAACTCCATTGTAGCTACAATTTATCGTCACAGTAACTGTATATCTGTAAAATTTTCAATCAGCCTAAAGGCATCACATTGAGTCTCAACACATAATGCAGAGGGCAGTCCGATCGTATTCATGGACAATCACATCTCGCATTCCTG
>JANXNM010000752.1 GCA_025354065.1 Synechococcales cyanobacterium 340R_concoct_173_sub
TTCAAAAGTGTTAGCGTTCATAAGTTTAAGAGGGGATAGACATCACACCTGAGATAGTATCCAAAACCAATCCTGAAGAACTCTATCAAGAGTGTAATTTTCAGAAAGGGAATTCATCACTTAAGTTGCTTGAGCGATCGCCAATACCGTTGAAACGCAACACCAAGATCTTTCGTCAGTCCGCTTCAAGCGAATTGTTATGCCGTGTTACTCAATCCCGCTCTGCAATTTTACGAGCTTGCGATAAAGTAGAATACTCTTGAAATAATCGAGTTTAGTATAGATATGGAATTTGCTCTCATTATCGTTCTCTGAAGTTGCTGGGGAGAGAATTTGAAAATATCCAAACACAAAATCTTTCATAGGTTTGAACCCAAATGCCATAATGTCTTTGATGGGGTAAATACGCACAAAAATATGTCCGGGAGATATAGAACCAAACACGCCGACACCAAAGATGTACAAGCAACGATTTGTCAACACCAATTGGTTTGCGTAGTCTTTTGGTCCTGAACGGTAGGAACTATGCAACTTGTAGATTGCTTGCTCTTTCGGCAACATCAAATCCTGAAGACAGCATTCAACTTCGGGCGGCAAATTTTCCACCATTTGCTCTTGTGCTTGTGTCCATGCATCTTGTAAATCAGCATCATTCATCTCATGGCGAGCTATCATGTCACCACCAAATTTACTCCTCCTATCTTCTAAATCGTCCCTGTACTTCTTCATCAAACCCATAATTGTTTCCTTCGAGATAAATTGGGATTGGGTCGCTTAATCAATATCCATTTCAGCAGAATGATGTCACATTTAATCACATTTTTCCCAGAGGATGAAGCAGTGTAACAAGTGAACGGAAAGTTTCTGTATAGGATAAGTACCCCCGATCGATGATCTTAGATTCTACTCTTTCTGTTTAAGTCCGATTTATTGGATCTTAGACCGACAACTAAGATTGTTGGAATTGGAATTGCTGATACTAAGATGCCATCCTAACCGCTTCGATCGCCTCCTCTAATGCGATCGCTACACGGAATTCCCTCACATCCACCATCACTGAAGCGATCGTATTCATGGACAATCACATCTCGCATTCCTGACATTTCTCGCCAGGGAATTTCTGGATGTTGCTGACGAACTTCTTGAGAAAGCCGTTTAGTAGCTTCACCAATAATTGTAATTTGGTAGAGGATTGCTGATAGTTTTTCATCATTGATTTCCAACTCTAATTTGCTGATTCCACTGGTGTAGCGCACAATCCGTCTAATAGCGTTGGCAATGTCGATCGGAGAT
>JANXNM010000347.1 GCA_025354065.1 Synechococcales cyanobacterium 340R_concoct_173_sub
CTCTAATGGATAGAAGTAATTTAACGATCGAAATAATACTTAGGATAGATCTAAACAAATCTATCCTGCAAACTCAATTTCATAATTGCCATCACTATCTACAGTAATTTGATTACCTTCATCATCGATCGTCGAAATTGCCGCATTACCATCTGCATCGACACAAACTGCCGTATCCACACCATTGTCAGAACATTCAACTGCACTAGCTGAGTGCGCGAACATGGTCAAATTCATCACAGTGACGATCGCAATAGTTCCAACAGCAAAGAGTTTCTTCTTAATCATGATAGAAATCGTATAGAAGGTGACACTTTTAAATTAACTAACAAATTTATTTTCGTCCTCAGTAGAAACACTCGGAACCCTAAGGAAAGTCTGGTATATTTACTTATTAGTTTGTGCGATCGTTGGGTGTACTCGTGCATTGACTCTTAGGTTAAATCCCTCATTTCTGGCTCTTATTATTTGTTGGGAATGAGGGATTGTGATTCATTAAGTTGATTGTTCAAATATAACGAACCCTCAACTTAATAAACGAGAATTACACGGACATCCGTCGATCGATCGCCTCGCCCCAAGTTTCTGTCATCTCAGCCACTGACATATTAATTACCGTTTGCTCTTGAACAACAATTTCCAACGCAGACCCAATTACCGTACCAATGCGTTCCCAATTGCTTTGCAGCGCACCCTTTAAATAGGTTTCCCATTCAGTTTGATTCTCCGGCGATACCGTGACAATAATGCGCGCCCCGCCTTCAGCAAACATTGCATAATCCAAACAATGACTCGCACTAATCAATTCAACTAATGCGCCAGTATTGCCACCAATGCAGGACTCGGCCAATGCTATTGCTAGTCCACCTTCAGAACTATCATGGGCTGATTTAATCCAAGATTGTCGAATGCCTTCACGACAGGCCGCTTGCACCGATCGTTCCAACACGAAATCCACAACAGGCGGTTGACCTGCGGCAATGTTTTGAATCGCCATCAAATACTCAGACCCACCAAAACTAATGGTATTTGCCTGGGCACTGGTCGGTAATCCTAAAAGGTAAATCCGATCG
>JANXNM010000402.1 GCA_025354065.1 Synechococcales cyanobacterium 340R_concoct_173_sub
ACGGTGCAGAGAGTTCAGGGAGAACATTGACACAGCGATCGTGGTTGCGGTCATTTTTATTAATCAGCGCAATGAGTGCAGATGCATCGCAGATTGTCATAGTGCAGAACGGTTCTGTGCTATGAGCGCGACATAGGTTTCATAGGTCCGATCGGAAAGATCTGTAGGTTCAAAACTAACTTCTCCGACTCGGTTTTTTAGAAGTTGGTCAAGGGATAGTGTAGTTGTGGATGGTTTCGGCAGGATAGTAAGCCTCACGTTTTGACCGGAAAGCTGGGGTGCATAACGTAAAATTTCTTCCCAGGTTCCTTCGAGAGTTTGGTTTTGCATCATAGATCGTAAGATAGGTTAATTCTATATTACTAAAATTCCGGGAAAGGTAACCGATCGCGCACCTCCCGCGCTTGAATGCGATCGGGAAATAACGTCGAATAATCCTCCAAATCCCGAATAGCATCTTCAATCATTTCTGTAGAAGCTTCAGAGGCGCGCTCGTACAATCTCTGGCTCTCTTCACATTGTCCGGCTGCAAGGTGGTATGAGTCGAGATTAAAGTTGTTTTGCCAGTCGATCGAATCTGGGCAGCTTCTTTGGCAAAGCCCTCCCGGAAAGGGGTACAGCCCTGCTCATGGCCCACTTGTCCGGGAGTAAGCTCATAAAGGGCTAAGTCGAAGTTATTTTGCTGGACATCGAAAAAATTAAAGCATACTAAGCCGCATTTGATAATAGAGCTTTAGATTAAATGCTGAAAAGATTTTTTCGATTTCTCTAGATGATTGAGCACGATGAGATGCTAGCCACCAATCAAGAAACTCTTGATAAGAAAAGTTGTCCCGGAAAGTCCATGTCTGGAATGAACGACTAGTATACTGAATCCGATATGATTTTTTAGACGTAGACTTTGAAGTATTGGATAGAAATAGCTGACTCCAAAATTTCCCCGGAAGAGAAGTCTTCATGTCAGGACCGTTAGCCAAAGGCTTATTGCGCAGATCTTGACTACTCTTTAACCATCTAATTTTATCACTACGCATTAAGTCGATAAGCAACCCAGCGGCAATCTTATACTGTAGAGACTCTAGAGAGAAATATTCATTGCCATCCTCCTTTGAGTTATCGACAAGAAAACTAGAAAGTGAAATACTTTTTGAGTCATGACATATTAATTCATAGAAAAATATCAAAAAGAAATATTTATCCATTGAACTATTAAGATCGGCAGCATACATGGCTTGATCAAGCTGTGCATACAGTTCATTACGAACATTATTTGTTATTTTTGGACTAATAGTCAATGAAAGAGTATTAAATACTTCTTTAAGTAGTTGAGAGATATCACTTATCACAGAACAAATTATTCCAGAAACCTGACTAATAGGAGTTTTGAGATCTTCACTATATCTATCAGCAAGTACAGAAAAATTCTCACTACTATTTGCTTGGACAGAATCTTCTTGAGAATTTTTAATTCTGGAACCTCTAAAGTTTAAATACTTATTCTCAGAGCGCAATGTAAAACCACTCAGAAGTATGGGTATCAGTTCAAAAAATATAGAGATTACTATTGCAAATCGAAGAAAATTAGATTCCCGAGAACGACTATTCGCCTGTAATATTTCCCATGGAATTAGAAATACTGGAGTGCCTATATAATTATCATAAATAGGCTCATTAAAGGAGATAGATCCTTTTTCAGGGATATCTTCCTTAGAATTTCCTTTAATTAACTCGGAGATTTCTTTGTATTTTGTTTTGTCTTGACTAAATAATGTATAGGCATCCAGAACGTCAGACTGAGTATCTTTCTTTAATTCTAACTCTTTAGTATGAAGTAAATTGTATTGTGAATACTTGATTTGACCATTTTCATAGTCAGTCGATGATAAATTTGATTTGATTCTGTCTAGCTCATTCTTATTTCTTTGCAAGCTAGTATCTAACTCTGCGACTCTCTGAGGAGACTTTCCGTTCAGATCATCAATTTCTCTGCGAAAATCCTTCTCTTTCTTTTCTCTATCTAAAATATCAATATAAATAGTTGGAATAGTTCTTTGAATCTCAGATTTTGAAGATTCAATTACTTTAATGGCGTCTCCATTGAAATCAGTGTGCGCTTTAAGTGTGGGTTCAGAAGACTTCTTTATAAAATCTAATCTACTCATAGTTTCATAGATAGAGAAAAAACTACTATATGCACTAATCGAAGAAAAGATGGCAACTAATAGAAGTCTTCTTAATGGATGTATCTTTTTAAATTTATCGCCTCCTATAATCAAAAAATATATTATTGAAATGAAAAATCCAACAGGATATCCCACGAAAAATGGAAGTATTTTACCAGCGCCAAAAACTGTTGTGACAGCATTGAAACATACAAAAGGAAACGCTAAAACTGCTCCAGGACTGAAAGATTCAAGTCCCAAGTAGCCTTGAATCTTAGCAACCCCTTTAATCGGAAAATTAGCATCTTTTACATTAGAATCAGTTTGCATTTGAACTTAGGTCTGATTTTATGAACGTATCTTTGTTTACAAAAGTG
This sequence comes from Synechococcales cyanobacterium 340R_concoct_173_sub, assembly GCA_025354065.1. The sequence goes on from JANXNM010000402.1 coordinate 2,540, forward strand.
TATTATAGTTTCCGGAAAAATATGTGATTTTGATCACGCACTACACATTATATGATTGATATTGTCAAGAATCAGTATTTTGGTACTAGCTTGCAAGTCCTCAGTCTTGAGCCAATGTGCCTTGTACTGCTCCTGAAACTTCTCAAACTTGTACGCACTATTTTGCGACTCAAAACCCTTCGTCAACCGCCACAATGCCTCTGGCACATCATCCACATAAGCCACCACATCCCCGTGCCCCTCCGCAATCCGCCGAAACTCCTTCAACAGCGTCGTCTTCCCGACCCCACCTTGGCCCGAAATACTAAAAATCAACTTCGCCTCCCGATGCTCCGGCTGCACCAGCGATCGCGTAAACAAATCCTGTTGATCCTCCCGCCCAATCAAAATTCGCGCATTCTTCGCATCACGGCGTTCTTTCGGAGACATCGATCGAGCAGCATGAGCCATGATAAAAACGGGGCAAAACAATTTATTTTCTCTTCACCAGCATCTACCATCATTCCAGAAAACTATGAATTCTCTAATTCTATTAGCCGAATCATTTGCGATTGAAGGTCAATACATCATTCACGCAATCAATCAAAATCGTATCTCCTGCTGAAAAAGTTTGATCCAATAGTTTAGTTGCGATCGGATTCTGAAGTTTTCGTTGAATCGCCCGACGCAATGGACGAGCACCATAGGCCGGATCATAGCCTTCTTCAGCAAGATATAACTTCGCAGCTGCGGTAATTTCCAGCGCAATTTTCTGGTCTGCCAAAAGTGCTTCAATTCGATGAATTTGTAATCCAACAATACTCCCCAGTTCAGTACGACCTAAGGGATGGAATATGATTGTTTCATCAATTCGGTTGAGAAATTCGGGCCGGAATTGTTTACGCAATGCACCCATAACACGCGCTTCTAATTCGGGATGATTCCGATCGTCCGATGATAATTCCAGAATGTC
>JANXNM010000417.1 GCA_025354065.1 Synechococcales cyanobacterium 340R_concoct_173_sub
TCTGTGATATTTACGAAAGGCTCGATTGATATGCATATTGACGCTCAATATATTGCTTATGAGGACTGAATCACATTTAGTTTATACTTAATAGAGCTGTTTTTCAGGAAATACACAATGCGATCGCTGCAATTTTTCTTAGTGGGCATTTCAGTTTTGACTTTAGTAAGCTGTAGCAGTCCGGAAGTAAAGCCCGTCGAGCAATCCTCTACCGTACCGAGTAAGACTACTGAAGTAGCAAAGCCCTCTGGTTTTTCGGGAATGCAGGATGTGATTAGTAAAACTAAAGCTGCGATCGAAGCGAAGAATTTTAATTCGGCCAAAACTGAATTTGCAAAATTTGAAGATTCCTGGAAAACGGTTGAAGATGGTGTAAAAGTTAAATCGAAAACTACTTATACTGCGATCGAAGATGGTATTGATACCATTAATAAAAAGATTGCGGCTAAAGATGCCCAAGGAGCGATCGCAGCATTGAAATTACTCAGCGAAAATGTAACTTCTTCTAAGTAATTCAATTGCAATTCAATTAGAAAGGGGGAGAAATCTCCCTTACCTATTAGATGTTACTGAGATTGTTTAGGTATCGCTGAGATTAAGATTCACAATTTGCTAAATCATCCCACCACACAACTCGGGAATTGTTTGATTAACGCTGGAATCGCTGGACAGGGAGTTCGCTCGCTCAATATTTCAGGCTTACTCCAAGCAAATGGTCCTCGTTTTGCCGCTGATATCCAAAGCAAACGCTTGGCCCTCGTCATCGCCACATACAATAAACGATATTCCTCCGCCTGCTTCAATTCCTCTGCTCGTTCCCATGCCGCAAACAAATCTGGCAATGGATTTCCATGAACAATCGCCCGAATCTGTGCGCGTGCAACTTCTGGTAATGTAAATGGTCCTAAAAACTCCGCCGGACGAGGAACATAGAGTTTTCCCGGAATCATCGCCTCATGTAAAAACGGAATAAATACATAGTCCCAATCTAATCCCTTTGCTTTATGCATCGTAATGATGGTGACTTGGCCCGATCGCATATATCGGTTTTCATTTAATTCTGCCATTATCGGTTCAAATTGCTCAGAAGTCACAATCTCACTCAAAATTGTAATCAACTCGCCCAATGAATTCTCTTGTGTTTGTTGCGAAAGGCGTTCAGACAATTTATCCGTCGTTGCAAGTTCTGCCTGGTCATAATCCAATGTATAGGCAAAAAAGGAGATCAATTGATAGAGTGGCAATTCAATTCGTGACTTCAAAAGACTACGACAAACACGGCTGGCCAGTTGCGCCTCGTGACTCAATTCAGGATCTATTGCACTAGGATATAAAAATTGCTCGGGAGCCGTAACAATTGCATTCAAATCCTGGGTTGGAATTCGTTTATGAGCCAGCAGAATGATTAATGCAGCTTTTAGCAAATCTGGTGAATGGGGTCGATCGCAAAATTGCAATAACGCCAACATTTCCGCCGGAATATGCGATCGACGTTCTTCTTCTCCAACCTCAAACAAATCTAATCCGGGACTATCCGGAGTATTGGGGAAAAGTCGTCGCAACTCACTCGCCACAAATCGACTTTGATCATTGGTTCGCACCAACACCGCTGAACTATGGTCCGGATTTGT
>JANXNM010000424.1 GCA_025354065.1 Synechococcales cyanobacterium 340R_concoct_173_sub
CACATCTTTTGCATAGCACCAGTCTCTCACCGCATCAATATTTCCCAACTTTAACTCCGTCGCCAATCCCAGCTTAATCATCGCCGCTGTTCGAGTAATCTTGCGAAACACAAACTCCGCCCCACGACGGGGAGACTCGTGAGTGTAAGTAATCCCGCAGCAAGCATAGAGATTGTACTGAGTGCGATAGTTGATGGTCATCCAATGGGCATAGGCTTTGGCCACACCGTATGGATTTCGCGGACGGAAAGCGGTGCGCTCGTTTTGGGGCGATTCGTCGGGTTGACCGAAAACCTCGCTGCTGGAGGCTTGATAAAACCGCGCATCAGGTTTACAGCGCCGAATTGATTCGAGGAGCCGCGAAACACCAAGAGCGGTATATTCTGCCGTCAGTGCGGGCTGAGTCCAGGAAAGAGGGACGTAGCTCTGAGAGGCGAGGTTATAGATTTCATCAGGCTGAGACTCGGTGATCACGTCCATGAGTGAGGATTGATCGAGTAAATCCCCTGACATAATATGAAGTTTTTTCCCTAAGTGGGAAACTCGTTGGAGATTACTTGAACTCGATCGGCGAACTAACCCAAATACTTCATAACCTTTTTCAACGAGGAGTTCAGCCAAATACGATCCGTCTTGTCCGGTTAGGCCCGTGATGAGTGCGCGTTTTGTCATAGCAGAAAAATAGAGAAATCTTACTCATTGAATTTAGGCTAGTCTAAAGCACGCTGTCGCGATCGGTTCTAGAATCGGCCCTAGATTCGATCTTTAACTCAGCCTTAGGAATTTAAGCTACCTAAATAAAATGCTGGTTCCAAATTAAGGAATCCAGCACTTTAGCAGCGAAATGTATTTCTAGACCCTAAACGATCGGGTGGGTGCGGAGTCTAATTACCACTCACATCTAAAACCTTAGCCACACTCAAAACATCCTTATCGCCACGCCCAGAGCAGTTGAGCACTACGGTAGGGCTGCCTTCGAGTTGAGGACAGAGAGTTTCGAGGTAAGCGATCGCATGGGATGTTTCTAGGGCTGGAATAATGCCCTCAATCCGAGAGAGTCGCTGGAATGCGTCTAGTGCCTGCTTATCGGTCACAGCATAATATTCAGCGCGTCCGACTTCCATCAGGTAACTGTGTTCAGGTCCAACACCGGGATAATCTAGGCCCGCACTAATGGAATGGGGTTCAATCACCTGGCCGTCGTCATCCTGAAGCAAATAACTCAT
>JANXNM010000439.1 GCA_025354065.1 Synechococcales cyanobacterium 340R_concoct_173_sub
TTTAGGACTAATTTACCAAATCAAAGTAGAGAATCTAGTTAATAGAGGTCTTTAAATTTTAATCTCGTATAATAAAGACCGATCGGAACACCACCGATCGAACGGTCTCTCATTGTGTTGAAAGAAGGAAGAATTTATGTGCGGAATCGTAGGTTACATCGGGACGAAAGCAGCCAGTGGCATCTTGCTGGAAGGCTTACGGAAACTAGAGTATCGGGGCTACGACTCCGCCGGAATTGCAACTATTCTAGATGATGAGATTCACTGCGTTCGGGCAAAAGGCAAGCTCAATAATCTCCAAGAAAAACTTGATGGCGAAGACAATCCTGCACCTTTAGGCATCGGCCATACCCGTTGGGCGACTCATGGTAAACCCGAAGAATACAATGCGCATCCCCATCGGGATACAGAGGGCCGGATTGCTGTGGTGCAAAATGGCATCATTGAGAACTACCGAGAACTTCGGGAAGAGTTGAAAGCAAAAGGCTGTGAATTCCGATCGCAAACCGACACCGAAACGATTCCCCATCTGATTTCTCAAAAACTAATTGCTATTCAAGCCCATCCGCCAAACAATAAAACCACTGAATCTTCATTATTGCTCGAAGCGGTTCGTCAAGCAGTGAATGAATTGCAAGGTGCATTTGCTATTGCAGTTATTTCGGCAGATTTCCCCGATGAACTCATCGTTGCCCGTCAACAAGCGCCCCTCGTCATTGGTTTCGGGCAAGGCGAATACTATTGTGCATCTGATACGCCTGCGATCGTGGCCTATACTCGGGCTGTTCTGCCCCTGGAAAATGGCGAAATTGCTCGTATGACGCGCATGGGTGTGGAAGTGTATAACTTTGAGGGAATTCGCCAACGTAAAACTCCCCGTACGTTGAATTGGAATCCTGTGATGGTTGAGAAACAGGGATTCCGCCACTATATGCTCAAGGAAATCTACGAGCAACCGGGCGTAGTTCGGACTTGTTTAGAAACCTATCTTGTTCCCGATTGGACTCCAGAATTAGGAATTTCTCCAATTCGACTGGGAATTCCGCATGAGTTTTATGCCGATATTAATCAAATTCAAATTGTTTCCTGTGGCACCAGTTGGCACGCTAGTTTGGTGGGTAAATATTTATTAGAACAACTGGCGCAATTACCGACGGCAGTTCAATATGCATCCGAATTTCGCTATTCGCCGCCGCCAATGATTCCAAACAATCTATTAATTGGTGTGACTCAATCCGGGGAAACGGCGGATACTTTAGCCGCGTTAGAAATGGATAAAAAACGTCGCAAAGATGAAACTGGTCCATTACGATCGCGACTTCTAGGGATTACTAATCGATCTGAAAGTTCTTTGGGTGAGTTGGTCGATCGGGTGATTGATACTCAAGCTGGAATTGAAATTGGAGTGGCTGCGACTAAAACATTTGTGGCTCAATTGATGGCATTCTATTTTCTATCCTTGGATCTGTCCTACCGTCGTAAAACGATGACGATCGAGGCGATTGAGAAAATGATTGATGGACTACGACAACTTCCCGCGCAAGTGGAAAGTGTTTTAGAAAGTCAAGAGCGCTACATCGAAGAACTCGCCCATGATTTTGTCGATACTCAAGATTTCATCTTCCTCGGTCGCGGAATCAATTTCCCGATCGCCCTTGAAGGTGCGCTGAAACTCAAGGAAATTAGTTACATTCATGCTGAGGGCTATCCCGCTGGCGAAATGAAACATGGTCCGATCGCGCTGCTAGATTCTAAGGTTCCAGTGGTAACGATCGCGATGCCGGGTCCAGTATTTGAAAAAGTATTGTCCAATGCTCAAGAAGCGCGTGCCCGAGATGCTCGGTTAATTGGAATCACGCCGATGGATGAAGTGGAAGCAGCGGAAACGTTTGATACCTTAATTCCGGTGCCCCATGTGGATGAGATTTTGTCCCCGATCGTCACCGTTATTCCGATGCAATTATTGTCCTATCACATTGCCGCTCGTCGGGGTCTTGATGTAGACCAACCTCGAAATCTGGCTAAATCTGTCACTGTGGAATAATGTTGGCTTATTGGGCTTATTGTAAGAGGCCCGATCCCCCTGAATGAACCTTGTGATGGAGGACTTTGATGATTGGTTTTGATTTAGATTCTGTTTAGAAATCTATTCCGATCCTCCTTTTCTTTGGCGTGTCTGTCGTTCTCGGAGCATTCCGCAGTAAAAGGCGTAGGAGCAAAGGAGATCGGCTCTAGGGCAATAGCATTAGCCGTTATAACCATTAATTGGAGTTTTTATGACTCAACTAATCTTATCCAAACTGACGATTCAGGATATTAAACGAGTTGTCCATCTAAAAGAGTTCGGCAATGGTCGCTATGATTGGACTCTAGTAGATGATGTGCTATTGACCAGTCGAGAGCAGACCAGACTGACTGAGTTAGAATCTATATTAGATGCCGATCCGGTTCACTTACTCAATGAATCGACTATTTGGTCACGGGCAATTTATCCGCTTTTGCAGCTTTCAGAACAGGATGATATTCGAGCATTGTCTGGAGTTTCACTACAAGCCACCTATCAAAATTTTTCACTTGATGGCATTGCAGATGGTGTAATTGGACGCAGTATTACGGGACGTATTGAAGTGCCGTATATTGTTATGGTCGAAGCTAAACGCGGTATCGAAGGCCAAAACCTAATAGGTCAACTCTACGGTGAACTTTTGGTGGCCGCCCGATTGAATTGGGAGAATGATGGAAAAGCAATTCAGGAGATTTTTGGGTGCTATACGATCGCAGATAGTTGGACTTTTGTGCGGGCTGTTGTGAGTGAAATCGAGAACGATCGCCCAACTCTGACGACTGAACATTCCCGCGAGTATGCTGAAAAAACAAGCTCATTTAAGATCTTAAAAACATTAAAATTTATTATCCGACATTCAATTCAATAGTCTCGCGGTAAGTCTCAATATCTTCTTACCGCTTCACCACGGGTCTCAATACCACCACAGACTTAGCCTCAACCCGCAGAGCCAAGAAACCCCGATCGTTCAGTAGCTTCACCACTGCATTAGCCGCTGTCATCTCGCCCGTCTGCATGACAAATAAATAAGGCCGCTCACCATACACTGCCACGCCCACATCCTGACTCAACACCTGCCCCAACTGCACCGCCACATCAGGCCGATTGTTGTAGTTCACCAACACCGCATAACCCGAACTTAAGGCTTGGGGATTATAAACTCCCGGACTAAACCGTTTTCCGACACTGCCATTGCCAGCACCGATCAAAACAGGGGATACTTTTGGCGCAAGAGCATCACCCATGGGAGCCACTACTGGGCTAACTACCGCTGTAACTAGAACTGGACGGACGATCGTGGTCGGAATTCCCGTTGTTCGGATTAAATACTGTCCCCAGGCCGCTGCCGAAGGTTCACTTGCAAACCCTGCTACCCGGATTACCATCTCGCCTTGGTACCGACAAACTGTCGTCGTCGCATCTGTTGGAGCCTTCGATCGGAGCAACGCTTGAGCTTCCGGTGTTCGAGCCGTTGCAAATAATAAAAACTCGGTAGCACTGGGCGGTTGACAATCCCCGATTATCCCGTTTCCAGCCGGAATTCCCAAGGGCTGTGCCATCGCTTCAGGAACACCAGATAAAGCCAAAACGGTCATCATTAAAAGTTGCTTCATCATCACGCCAGCCTCTAGTTACAAAATATTATTCAAAATATTATTCAACAGTCACGCCTGATGCGATCGCACTCGTCACATCAGCGGCTTCAAATTTACCGACCATCACAAACTCTAGCCGTAACTTAAGCCATGTAATAAAAGATTTATTGGTCGAAACGATCGCCGCCGCAGGGGTTGGAATCTGTGATTTGATGGCAGACAGTTCGGGTAACTCTAAAAAGCTTGGCTGCTTCACAACCCAAAAATCAATCTCCTTCTCATTTTCCTGATAATTGCGAATCCGTTCCTTGATCACCTCATCCGTCGGCTCGTCCACAAACAAAAACCGATCGCTCGCAACCACGTAGTAATAAGTCGTCATAATTCCTAAAATGCTATTCAAAACAACAGTCAAAGCGCTTGTCCAATCACCTACTCATCCCCTCGATCGCGGAATGAAGGATGGGTGCCCGAATAGACAAACCCGCGCTCTAAGTCCATCGTCACAATTTCCCCATCTCGAATGACCGTCATCGCATCTGCCACCCCCACAATCACAGGCACATCAAGGCGCATTCCGATCGTCACAGCATGACCCGTCACGTTACCATCCTCAGTGATCACGCCCTTCGCTTTTTTAATGGCATCCAGATATTTAGCGGAGGTTGATTGAACCACTAAAATCTGGTCCTGAGCAAACTGCGACACATCGTCACCGTCCTTCAAAACCCGAACTCGACCACTCACCGAACCCTCACCAAACCCAACCCCTTTGCCTCGGATGGCCGTCACCACTTCCACCTTCAACAAGTCCGTCGAACCAGAAACACCTTGCAACGCCCCCGCCGTCAATACCACCAAGTCTCCCGGTGACACTAGTTTTTTTTCTTGAGCTAGATTCAACGCGGCACTAAAGGTCTCCCAAGTCGTATCCAAATCCAACATCAGCATTGGTTTCACGCCCCACACCATCTGTAACTGCCGCGCTACATCCACATGGGGTGTAATTGCAATCACTGGAATGGTAGGCCTGAATTTTGATACATTCCGCGCCGTTGCTCCCGTTTTCGTTAAGGTCATGATGGCCGAAGCGCCAATCTGTTCCGCAATATTTCCCACAGCTTTACTAATCGCATTGGGAATCGATCGGCTGCTTTCTTCTGGATTACGACCCAGCTTTTCCTTTTCAGTGCGGATTGCGATCGTGGACATCATCGCCACCGCTTCCACTGGAAACTTCCCGACCGCTGTCTCATTTGATAGCATCACCGCATCAGTACCATCCAAAATCGCATTGGCAATATCCGAAACCTCGGCCCGAGTAGGACGGGGATTGCTCACCATACTATCAAGCATCTGAGTTGCTGTAATAATTGGGATGCCCAATCGGTTAGCCGCTGCGATTAAGCGCTTCTGCAAAATTGGCACATCTTCCGCCGGAAGCTCCACGCCCAGATCGCCCCGTGCCACCATTACACCATCAGATAGCCTGAGAATTTCTTCCATCTGCTCCATGGCTTCATGCTTCTCAATTTTCACAATCACCGGAGTATTTTTACCCGCACTGGCGATCAAATCCTTGATTTCCCGAACATCATCAGGGTTTCGTACAAAGCTCAGGGCGACCCAATCGACTCCATGATCCAGTCCAAACATCAAATCTTCACGATCTTTATCCGTCAGCGCCTTAATCGATAGACACACGCCCGGAAAATTGACCCCTTTACTATTAGACAATGGGCCGCCCACCACCACACGACAATGTAGCTCACCTACCGCCTTATCTACCGACTCCACCACCATCTCAACCTTACCGTCATCCAGTAAAATCATCGAACCCACCGGAACCTCTTGGGCCAATGGCTCATAAGTAATAGAACTCATGGTCTGAGTCCCAGCAACCTTCGCACTGGTCAAAGTGAATGGAGCGCCCTTTGCGACGATGATACTGCCTGTTTCAAATTTCCCTAGACGAATTTTTGGACCCTGTAAATCCTGCAAAATGGCTACAGGATAGTTCAATTCATTGGAAATTTGCCGAATCAGTCGAATGCTCTTTAGATGATCGTCGTGCGTTCCATGGGAGAAATTCAGTCTCAACGTGGTTGCACCCGCTCGTATCAAATCTCGCAGCACCTCTGGAGTACTAGTCGCGGGTCCGATCGTAGCGACGATTTTGGTTCGGCGGGGGGAAGATAGGAGCATGAACGATCGCGTAATAATTTGAACAAGCAGAATTCAAAACGGATGGTATCACGGAAGCGGTAACGCTTGATAGCCGCTGCAATACTCGTGACTGATAAACTTGGCATAGCTCTGACCAACTTCTGACTAACTTAAGGTGTGCCTAGATACCCCTTAAAGTCCAGTGGAGACTTATTTATGTTATCAAGTAAAATTACAACTTGTATTATAACCTTCCTATTCAAACGATCGGCATTCCAATTTAATTATGATGGCTTAGTATGGTTATAGGCACATCAATCAACGTTACTAGCAGAAGTAAGACACATTGCGAAATAGTAGATAAATAGCAACATAAACACAATGCTTTGATGCAGGAATCCTTTTATGAAAGTAGATTATCTGATTGTCGGTAGTGGTTTATCCGCATTGGTCTTTGGCGCATTGATGGCGAATTCAGGTAAGACTGTACAAATTCTAGAAGCCCATGAATATCCGGGCGGCTTTGGTCACACCTTCACGATGGCGAAGAAATATAAATTTAATGCTCAGTTTCATTATGTTTGGGATTGTGGACCGGGGCAACTGGTCGATCGTGTCCTTAAAAAATTACACCTAGGCAAAGAGGTAACGTTTGAACAATATGATCCTGATGGGTTCGATCATATGCGAATGCCAGGATATGCCTTAGATATTTCCTCTAGTCCCCAAACACTAATTGAACGACTATCAACATTATTTCCAAACGATCGCGATCGGTTGACGAAATTTGTTAATGAGGTTGAAAAAACTGGAGCCGGACTTAAAAAACTTGCGCCCCCTATCAAGCCTCTAGAACTTCTAAAACATTCCGGTGAGGTTGCCTGTGCGGTCCAATATTTAAACAGTACGCTTCAGGATGTATTTGACAAATTCAAACTTCCGCAAGCCGCCCAGACCTTACTAGCATTGCAATGGCTAGACTTTTTATTGCCGCCTAATCAGCTTTCTTTTTATGCTTGGGTGGCCTTGTTTCGGGGCTATCAAGCCGGAGCTTTTTATCCAACCCAGCATTTTGAGCAGGTGATCAATTCATTGGTCGATACGATTGAATCTAATGGGGGAAGCCTTTTATTCAACCAAGAAGTCACGCAATTTAGACTGACGGGAAAAACAGTCATAGGAGTTCAGGCCACAAATCGTCTTACCCATCAAACCGAAGAATTCACAGGTGCTACGGTAATTTGTAATATCGATCCCCAAAGAGCGGCGAAAATGATTGGGATTGAAAAGTTCTCATCATCAGTCCAACGGAAACTAGATTATGAGTATTCAGCCTCAAATTATATGGTCTATTGTGTGGTCAAGGATCTGAATTTGCAAGATTATGGATTTGGTAAATGGAATGTTTCCCATACGGGACATCAAGATCTTAATGAAGCATTTGCTCAAATGTACGATCGTAATGATTTCTCAAATCCGAGTTTTGCCATTACAACCCCAACCCTATTAAGTAATGCGGGTGGTGATTGTCCTGAGGATTGTCAAATTGTCGAGTTTTTGACGGTTGCAAATTATGGCTATTTTAAAAAACTACGGGAGAGCGATCGGAAAGCCTACAACCAGAAAAAACAAGAAATCTTAGATTCAATTCTAGATGTTGTGGAGAAACACTATGTCCCAGACTTTAGAAAGCATATGGTATTTCATGTTACGGGCAGCCCTACGACGAATGAACGCTATTGTTGGTGTCCTAATGGTAATTCCTATGGTTCCAAACTCACGCCGCGCAATATGGGGCTAGGACGTTTGAATTATGAAACCTCGCTCAAACACTTCTATTTCTGTAATGCGTCATCTGGGTATCCCGGTTTTGCACCTACATTTTGGACCGGGACATTACTCTATCAACACTTG
>JANXNM010000469.1 GCA_025354065.1 Synechococcales cyanobacterium 340R_concoct_173_sub
CCAACCGCTTCGACTTTCCAGTTCGCATCTACATTGCTAAACACCAACTCCGTCGAAGTCATCGTCGGACCCTGTGGTGTCATCCCAAAATTCCACAATCCCACCTGGCCATTATTGTTGAGATCACGCCATAGCACACTACTTTGAGACGCTAACGATGCCCCCACTTGATACAGCGCAGAAGTACTACCACCTGGCAATGTCGTCAAGTCCGCAACCAAATAGTACGTTCCAGCATTCAACTGAACTGAAGCAATATCCGCAGATTGACTCGACTGAAACAAGACTTCTGCATCTTCAATTTTGTTATTGCCATTCGTATCTTTGACCAATGCAACCAAGTTCCCCGCTCCGATCGTACTCAAATTCAGATTCAAACTACTCGCTTTACTGACTGCCAAACTATAGACATCATTACTATCCCCTAAACTCAAGAGTCCTGATTTATTTTTCCAATCAGAATTGACAGATAAAGGAGTAGCCGTGGCCAAGTTGACAGTATTTAGCATGGGAGAATTTACGATTAAAGGGTATAAAAATTGGCTCATCTAATAAATTAGACAAGGACGATCGGTATTCACAAAAGATGATTCAACGGGAGAGGCAAGTCATACTTTTAGACAGTTCTATTGAATTGCATTAGCGGTTTTATGACGATATTCGATGTAAGCTATGCCACTTTAGACTTTGCGAATTATCACCTAAAATTTACCTAAACTTAGTCTCATACCCTATCAGTTTTTGATAAGTAATCTATCTCTGTACGCCAATATATGGATGGAATTCAGCAATTTATCTGAGCGAGTTCCTTTAAACTCAATGTTCAATTTTCTGAATTAGAAACATGAAACCTATATTTTAACCGATCGTTCTACTTTGGCAGGGAGCCAGAACCCACATTCTGTCGTTTTAGAAAAAATCATGAAAAATTTGAATATCCAGCATCAATGAATTTTCTTTATCTTGATATTGACTTGCGGTAATTTCATTCTTGATTTAGTAACTAATTTTAAAATTGGAAGACGTTGATCCAGCCCTAAAACCCGTAAAATAGCAGAAGTTAATTTATCAACTTCATGACTTCTCGAATAATTGGTATTACTGGTGGCATTGCCATGGGAAAAACCACCGTTTCAAACCGACTCGAAACTTACTATGGTTTAACAATTCTTGATGCTGATGTTTATGCCCGAAATGCAGTCGCGATCGGAACCCCCATTCTCAATGCCATAACCCGACGCTATGGTCCCGAAATTTTATTGCCAGACCAAAGCCTCGATCGCGCCAAACTTGGCCAAATTATTTTCTCGCAACCCGACGATCGCACTTGGCTGAATGCTCAAATTCACCCCGAAGTCAGATTTCGGATGCAACAAGATAGCGATCGGCTCATTCAAGGCAATCCAGTTATTCAAGACCACCAACAGGAACTGTCCAGCCTTCATTCTCGCCAACCTGTCAGGCTTCCTGTTTTTTGGATTGTTCCTCTACTGTTTGAGACTTCAATGACCGAACTCGTAGACGAAATTTGGGTGATATACTGCCACCCAGAACAGCAACTTCAACGACTTTGCGATCGATCGGGGTTGACCCAAGCCGAAGCAAATTTGCGCATTGAGGCACAACTTGATATTCAAGTGAAATGTGATGGTGCTGACGTTATCCTCGATAATTCCCAAGACACCGATCGTCTGTATGAGCAA
>JANXNM010000494.1 GCA_025354065.1 Synechococcales cyanobacterium 340R_concoct_173_sub
CACACTGCCGTTGTTGCCCAGTGAACCTTCAACGCCTCGAACATCGCCGGAGTTACCTACTTTGAACGACAGTGTGGGTAAGTCGTCTTCTTTGATGAGTGTGGTGGCAGAGGCTTTGGTTGGATCGATGCTGACCCGAGCGCTAGGTTCTAGAAGAAGGAGTTCAAAGTCACGATCGCCTTGGAATGTATTATTTCCGATGATTGTAACGTCGATAGTTTGACTACGACCGCCGCCCTTGAGGAAGGTTAAGATTCCTGTGTTTCCCACAAAATCAGTTCCGCTGACGGCAAGTCCTGAATTCGTTGCATAGTTGATGATCAGGTCTTCTTGCGGATCCCGATCGAGGGTGACGGTGAATTTAGCAATGTTATTTGCGCCCGTTGCACCTTCGAGAATAGTGGGGTTAGCGGCCACCACGGAAAATACGTAAGGTTGTTCGTCGGGGAGAATGGTGCCTATTGCGGCTAAAGATGGTCCGGTCGCGAAGGTTGCATTAGTCGGCGCGGTTAAGCTGAGGGAGAAGGTTTCGGGTGATTCATCAATAGTGTCGGCGATTATTTCAACATTAACGGTTTTGCTGACTTCGCCAGGAGCAAACGTCAGAACCGTAGGACTGACAGCAGTGAAGTCTTTGTTGGCTCCCGTAGAAGTCGCTCCTGTAGCTCCAATTGGGCCATCGATGGTTTCGTAGGTGACCGTGATGGCTTCGTCGCTTGCATTGGAAAGGTTAATTTTGAAGGGAAGTTGTGGATTGGGTGCGGTTTGGCCTTCGGCGATGCTGACGGCGTTGGATTCAAAGGAAATTGTGGGCCGCAGGTCGTCGTTTTTGATGATGCCTGTTGCTTTTACGGTGCCGGGTGCGTAGAGGGCCGTATTAATACCGAAGAGTTCTACCTGAAAGGATTTATCCAACTCGAAACGGGTGTCACCTTTAACATCGATCGTAATGATGGCGGTGTCAGATCCGGCTAGAACAGTGACGGTTCCCGAGGTGACGGCGGTGTAGTCTATGTTTGCTATTGCGCCTGTTGGCCCAGCAACCGCGACGGTCCGATAGTTGAATGTGGTGTTAGTGGTGACCGGGGCTGAAAGTTTGAGGTTGAACTTGTAGGCGGTAGTCCCTGTGTTGCCTTCAGCTAGCCCTGTTATGTCTTCGGCGCTGGTAATCCCAACGGTGGGAAGGGGAGTTATGACGCGTATGTCTTTGACAAATTCTGAGGTATTTTTTGCCTGGTCGGTGACAGTCGCGCTGATGTATTTGTTTGCGAGTCCGGCGGCTGTGCTGCTGTAGGATACTCCTCCAGTTGTTGCTCCGGCAGCGATCGTGACATCCTGGAATCCTAGATAAACCTCGCCTTCCGTGCGTCCTACGGTGTCAGTTGTTGCGTTAGAGAAGAACTCAATGCGA
>JANXNM010000495.1 GCA_025354065.1 Synechococcales cyanobacterium 340R_concoct_173_sub
CACACTGCCGTTGTTGCCCAGTGAACCTTCAACGCCTCGAACATCGCCGGAGTTACCTACTTTGAACGACAGTGTGGGTAAGTCGTCTTCTTTGATGAGTGTGGTGGCAGAGGCTTTGGTTGGATCGATGCTGACCCGAGCACTAGGTTCTAGAAGAAGGAGTTCAAAGTCACGATCGCCTTGGTAAGTGTCGTTTCCGATGATTGTAACGTCGATAGTTTGACTACGACTGCCGCCCCTGAGGAAGGTCAATATTCCTGCTTTTCCAACAAAATCAGTTCCGCTGACGGCAAGTCCTGAATTCGTTGCATAGTTGATGATCAGGTCTTCTTGCGGATCTCGATCGAGGGTGACGGTGAATCGGGCGATATTATTTGATCCTGTTGCACCTTCGAGAATGGTGGGGTTAGCGGCTACCACGGAGAAGGTGTAAGGTTGCTCGTCGGGGCTAATGGTGCCTGTTGCGTCTAAGGTCGTTCCGGTGGCAAAGCTGGCATTAGTCGGCAGGCTTAAGCGCAGGGAGAAGGTCTCGGGCGATTCATCAACAGTGTCGGCGATCACTTCCACATTGATGGTTTTGCTGACTTCGCCAGGAGCAAACGTCACAAGTGTGGGGCTGATGACAGTGAAGTCTTGGGCGGCTCCCGTGGAAATCGCTCCCGTGGCTCCGATCGGGCCGTCAATGGTTTGGTAGGTAACGGTGATGGCTTCGTCGCTTGCGTTTGAAAGATTGATTTTGAAGGGAAGTTGCGGATTTGGTGCGGTTTGGCCTTCTGAAATGCTGACGGCGTTGGATTCAAAGGAAATTGTGGGCCGTAGGTCGTCGTTTTTGATGATGCCTGTTGCTTTGATGGTGCCGGGCGCGTAAGCGGGATCAATGCCAAACAGTTCTACTTCAAAGGATTTGTCTACCTCAAACCGGGTGTCGCCTTTAACATCGATCGTAATGACGGCGGTAGCTGATCCGGCTAGGACTGTAACGCTTCCGGTGGTGACAGCGGTGTAGTCTATGCCTGCTATTGCGCCTGTGGCTCCGGTAACGGTGACGGTTCGATAGTTGAATACGGTGTCAGTGGCAACAACTTTGGAGAGATTGAGGTTGAACTTGTAGGCGGTAGTGCCTGTGTTTCCTTCAACGATGCCCGTAATGGCTTCTGCACTACTAAGGTTAACCGTTGGAAGGGGCGTTATGACGAGAATATCTTTAACAAATTCTGAGGTGTTTTTTGCCTGGTCGGTGACAGTTGCGCTGATGTATTTGTTTGCAAGTCCGGCGGCTGTGCTGCTGTAGGATACTCCTCCAGTTGTTGCTCCGGCAGCGATCGTGACATCCTGGAATCCTAGATAAACCTCGCCTTCCGTGCGTCCTACGGTGTCAGTTGTTGCGTTAGAGAAGAACTCAATGCGA
>JANXNM010000497.1 GCA_025354065.1 Synechococcales cyanobacterium 340R_concoct_173_sub
CCCAAAGCAATTTGGAGAAATTCACTAAACCGATATTGATTGCCCTGAAGATCATTAAATCCAGCTTCAGCTTCAAAGGCGAGGGCTTTTTGGAGGCGGAGAAAGTCCATAAGGGCTTGGGATGACTATTAGAGAATCTTGACAACCAGAAAATCCGAATTTCCGCCAGAGATTATCTATGATAAATCATGGCGATACCGACGCGCTCGATGGCTATGACGATCGAGGGAAGACCGATACGATCGAGGCATAAAGCAACTTTTTTCAATTGTCACAAATTAGAACTAAACTATTACCGATTACAATATTTATGGGCATACTGTTAACCAACGCCTGAAAATCCTGACTCCAGACCTGTGGCTTCAATGTCCATAGTCTGGGTTTCGTTAAAAATCTGATTGATGTTTTCACGACTGAAGGTTTCTCATGCAGGATGCGGCTGCTACGATTGCGCGGCAATTGGCCCAAGATGAACAGGCCACGCGAATTTATAAGTTTCTGATTTACGCAAGCGAAGGCGCTTGGGTTGGAGACATTTCGTCCCCGAATGAAGCCATGATTTATCGGGTCTTAGGCCAGCTCTTGGAGCAGTTTCCCGACTTAAGCTTGCTGCGATCGCACCTTCACATCAGCGTCAATACCCTCAGCAAACCCGCCGACTATTCTCAAATCGCGGACACTATCCTAGAGGCAATTTTCTTAGTTAGGGGCGGCAGCGAAGACCCAACCACCATGTTTCTGCCAGTAGTTTCTCCTATTAATCCTCAAGTCAATCCCCAGACCACGCTCTACATCACTATTTCCGCCCAACTGCTCCAGCTTCCCAACCAAATCCGTCTAAAAAAGCTAGCGTTCTGTGCAGCCCAATCTATTTGGGAAGGGGATTTAGCTAAGCTAGGATCTATGAGTTGGATCGATTTAACTAAAATGATTCATCAACGCCACGCCACCCGTAAGGACTTAAAAAAAGGGTTTCAACAAGTCGTAAGTCGGTTGAGTAAGCCCATTGAATATAGCTTGTTGGCAGAGACGTTAATTAATAATCTACAAGCTCTTTACCAAGTGGCGATCGTAGAAGTTCCCTCGGCCACTGCCGAACCAAATCTGACACCCAGCCTCAATAGTCCAAATCTCAATAGTAGTGAGGCTGAATCGTTAGCGAATTTCGATGAAGTAGGCCGAGATACCCCTGTTCCTAAGCCCGCCGACGTAATTCCCTCATCGCCTTGGAGTGATGATATAGGGAGCAGCATGATAGAGGCGATCGATTCTGTCGTGTTTGATTTGCACTTTGACATTGTGAAATTGGCTAATCCACTACGACTTAAGCATTTGCTATTGATTTTGGTGAATAGCATGGAACCTGAAAACGCGATCGAAGGCATGACCCTGCGGCAACAAACCATGATGCCATTGCTGGCGACGGCATTCAGGCTACACCGAAAACCAGAAATTTTAGCCATTAAACTGCGGGAAATTGCCCGGAAATTGCCAGATTCTGATGAGTATGAAACGACAATTGATGCCATACTGCGGGCATTTAAAGTGCGATCGGCTTCAATCTCAGAAGTTGGCACTGCTTCAAAACGAATGTTCTGTGATGAGTCAGTCGCGACAGGAATTCGTGCCTAGTCTTCAAAATTGATCAGATCTCCTACTTTCCTACATTATTTTATTTGGAATTGCCCATCATGACTCCTGAAGACCTGATTACCCAATACAAATCCGGCCATATCGATTTTTCAGGACTTGATCTTCACCGCATTCAACTGCAAGGAGCAGACTTGATTGGAGCCAACTTCTCGGGCAGTAATCTCCAAGGTACCAATCTAGTTTTAACCTTCCTCAGCCGAACCAATTTCCATCAAGCCAATCTTAAAGGGAGTCTGTTGCGTGGGGCAAATTTCAGCCAAGCAGACTTGTCGAATTGTGATTTTCGCGATGCGGATCTCATGGGCTGTAACCTCAGCCGATCGGACCTGCGCTGTTCAGACCTATCGCTTAGCACTTTGCTGGATGCAAATCTTAGTGGAGCCGATTTACGCGGCGCAATTTTGAATGGTGCAGATTTGCGAAGTACTTGTCTGCGCAGTGCAAATATGCGGGAAGAAGGACGCGAGTTGCCGGGTGCGGACTTGCGGGGTGCAAATCTTCAATATGCAGATTTAAAAGGAGCCAATCTATCGGGGGTCAATCTCCAGCGGGCTAATCTAGCGGGAGCAAATTTGACAGAAGTTAGCTTGAAAGGGGCAAATTTAACCCAGGCAAATTTAACCGGGGCGAAGCTCACGAATGCGTTTATGAGCGATGCTATTTTGACCGAGGCAAATCTGGCTAGGGCAACGTTGCAAGATGCTAAAATGAATCGCGTAGATTTGACCCGGGCGATTCTGACTGATGCAATTTTGACGGATGCGACTCTAAATGGTGCCAAACTAAACCAAGCTAATTTGCAAAATAGCAAAATGGCCCGAGTTCGCTTGAATAAGGCTGAGTTAGGTCGCACTAATTTAAAAGATGCCTTACTTCTAGAAGCCAATCTAATTGAGGCATATCTAGGACGAGCGGATTTGCGGGGAGCGGATTTGCGGGGAGCAAACCTAATTCGAGCTGAAATTAGCAGTGCCCTGATGGCAGGTGCCAATTTTGAAGGTGCAACGTTGCCTGATGGAAGCATCCAGGATTAGCTAATGTTTATTACCGGGAGCGCGATCGATATTTTCAGCTTTAGTTTGTCATTCTAACTAAGGGATAGGGGCGATCGCCCGCAAATTCAGCTAGAAGCAAGGGATGATCCCCGATAGGTTTTAGCCAATCTGCAAGTCCCATAAGATAAAACTGCGATCGATCAAAGCGCTGACAAAGCGCTGACTTTGAAAAATCCAAACAAAGCTCTCAAGGTTTTCATTTCTTAGCCCTACAAATAATCCTTATGAAGAATGTTTTGTACTTCTTGATACTTAAAGGCAATACATACTATGCCTTACAATAACAAACGATTACATTTATGTTGGTTTTATGAAAGGTGATTGGCTATTACGGAAAGGGATGTTTCGATTTCTGATTCTGAATCTGCTAATAGCGATTGCTTATGCGATCGGGGTAGATCTTAGTCATAAATTTGCAACCTTGCCTGGCGGAGTTGCATCGGTTTGGTTTCCTTCAGGACTGACATTAGCGCTAGTTTATTTACTAGGAAACCGCGTACTTTTGGGAATTGCTAGCGGATCGATTCTAGCTATTTCTCTAGATTTATTACGAATCGAGCAGCCAATATCAATCTTTAATTTTCTATTGATTAATGTAGCTTGTGCTTTAGGCAATTGTTTACAGCCATGGATTGCCACTTATTTAATTAAGAAACTTGCAAAACACAAGGATATTTTTAGTCACGTTGATACAGTTCTTTTGTATGTTATGGCAGCGATTCTTTCACCGATTGCATCTGCGACAATTGGTATAACTAGTCTGTGTCTAGCGGGCTTAGTTCCTTGGAATAACTATTGTATTAGTTGGCTGACATGGTGGATTGCAAGTGCGATCGCGCATTTAATGTTCACTCCAACAATTCTGCTATACAAAAAATTTCACAAAGTCGAGCATCCCCTAAATCCGTGGGAAGTCGGACTAATGTTAGTTTCTATTCTACTAGTGAGTTGGACTGCTTTTAGGCATGGCTATCGAGTAGAGTACTTACTGCTGCCGATTTTGATCTGGACAGTTAGTCGCTGTGGCAAGTTTTTTGCGAGTTTGTTAGTTGGTGTAGTTTCTCTAATTGCTATTATTTCTTCTGTTCATGGCTATGGATTTTGTGGTAGTAGCTCCTCAAATGAATCACTGCTGCTGTTGCAGTCATTTATGGCAGTACTTGCATTAACATCCCTGATTGTATCGGCAGTAACAGATGAGCGAATAGAGGCGCAGTTATTGCTTGTGCAATCGATCGAAAGCCTTGAGAGTCAAGTAATGGAGCGAACTGCAAAATTGCAACAAAGTGAAACTTCTCTCAAACAAGCCAATCTAGAATTAGAAAAGCTCGTTAATCTTGATGCCTTAACCCAAATTGCTAATCGACGCTGCTTTGACGATCGCCTCAGATTTGAATGGGAAAGACTGAGCCGAGAGCAGCAACCAATGTCTTTATTGTTACTTGATATTGACTATTTTAAGCGTTACAACGACTGCTATGGACATCAAACTGGCGATAAGTGTTTGAAGGCGATCGCTCAAACAGTAGAACAAACTTTATATCGTCCTGCGGATCTCGTGGCACGCTATGGCGGTGAAGAATTTGTCGCAATCTTGCCAAATACCGATCTTGATGGCGCAATCATAGTCGCTGAGCAAATTCGTAGTGCGATCGCTAATCTAGAGATTCCTCACCAAAATTCCGACATCAGCGATAGGGTTACGGTTAGTGTCGGCATTACCAGTCTCATACCTAATCCTGAGCAAAAATTATCAACACTGATCCAACAAGCCGATGTCGCACTATATGGCGCTAAGCAGAAGGGACGCAATCGAGCTATAGTTTTTTTCGATAAATAATTAGCAAATTGGTATGTCCCATCTTCGCCAAAACGGGATTACAAAGGATGGGGTGATCGGTTGACCAATCTATTTTAGCGGATGGGTAGGGACGATCGGATTTCAGAGGGAAGGCAATCCGATCGCACCACTCTTCATAACCCTAATCAAATCCTGTCTTAAGTGAGAAGACATGAAAGTGAGAAGACATGAACACTCTTAGCCGTGACTCTCATCACTAAAATCAAATAGGCAACTCCCGCCAAAAGCATACCCGCAAATATATAATTCCGTGTCACTGGAACCTTCATATACCAAACACTAAACCCCGCGAAAACTACCATCGTAATTATCTCCTGCAACACCTTCAACTGCGGCAAACTAAAATATTCCGACCCAATTCGATTAGCCGGAACCTGAAAGCAGTACTCAAAAAATGCGATCATCCAACTCATCGCGATCGCAATCCATAGCGGACTCCCTCTTAAATTCCGCAAATGTCCATACCAAGCAAATGTCATAAAACATTAGAAATTATCAAAAGCACAATCGGTTTCCACATAATTCTATTACCCTAAGCGTTGCTCCTCCAGTCTACAAAATCCGCCAAAAAAGTTACAATACTCCTAGCAAAATAGCAATCCCTAATCCAATCAGAACCCACAGTACCCAACGCTCTAAACTACGCGCAAAGTTCAGCCCTGTATGTAACAGAATGCCCTAATTCAACCGAATTATTATGGCTGGGACTTGGAAATCATAAATTTGATGAATGTTCCCAGCAGATAAGTGAGGTCTTTTATCCGATCGTCGACAACACCCGATTCAAAGTTACACTCGGACGCATGGCCCGATCGCATTTTTCAGCATCAGGATGGTAGTATCCTCCGAGGTCGATCGCCTTTCCCTGTGCTGCATTGAGTTCATTTACGATCGTAGTCTCATTGGCTTTTAATTGGTCTGCTAAAGCGGCAAATTTTGTACTTAACGTAGCATTTTGGGTTTGGGTTGCGATCGCTTCTGCCCAATACATTGCCAAGTAGAAATGACTGCCGCGATTGTCGAGTTCATTTACTTTAGCGGAGGGTGATTTGCTATTTTCGAGAAACTTACCATTCGCTTGATCTAATGTCTGTGCCAAGATTAACGCGTCATCATTATTGGTTTTTGTCGCCAAATCTTCCAATGCAACGGACAGTGCTAAAAACTCACCCAACGAATCCCAACGCAAATGTCCTTCAGAAACAAACTGCTGTACATGTTTCGGCGCAGAACCGCCCGCCCCAGTTTCAAACAGCCCGCCGCCTGCAAGCAGAGGGACAATAGACAGCATTTTTGCACTGGTTCCTAATTCTAAAATTGGAAACAAATCGGTTAGATAATCTCGCAGTACATTTCCAGTTACTGAAATCACATTTTTTCCCGCTTTGATTTGTTCACAGGTGAAACGCATGGCTGCAACAGGTGACAAGATTTGAATATCTAATCCAGTAGTATCATATCGGGGTAAATATTGATCGATTTTAGCAATCACATTTGCATCATGGGCACGATCGGAATCTAACCAAAATACGGTTGGAACTCCCGTCGCTCTAGCCCGATTCACTGCAAGCTTAATCCAATCTTGAATGGGTAAATCCCGCGTCTGACACATCCGCCAAATATCACCTTTTTCAACCGAATGTTCCATTAAGGTTTCACCCGATTCATTCACCACACAAACGGTTCCATCAGCAGGAATTTCAAAGGTTTTGTCGTGAGAACCATATTCTTCAGCTTTCTGTGCCATCAAACCGACATTCGCCACATTCCCCATGGTCGTTACATCAAACGCGCCATTCTCTTGGCAGAATTTGATACATTCTTGATAAATGGTTGCATAACACCGATCGGGAATCATTGCTTTTGTATCATGGGCTTTGCCATCGATACCCCACATTTGTCCAGAGGTCCGAATTGCCGCAGCCATGGATGCATCAATGATCACGTCACTCGGCACATGCAGATTAGTAATGCCCAAATCTGAATTTACCATTGCCAATCTTGGACGGATTGTATAGGTTGCTTGAATGTCAGCTTCGATCGCAGATTTCAAATCTTCTGGTAATTGCCTAATCTTTGCATAGACATCCCCTAAACCATTCTTAGGATTCACGCTTAATTGATCAAAGGTATCTGCATACTTCTCAAATACATCTTTGAAATATACCATCACCGCATGACCAAACAAAATTGGGTCAGAAACTTTCATCATTGTTGCTTTTACATGCAAAGACAACAGAATATCTTCTGACTTTGCAGCAGTTATGGAGTTCTCGTAGAACGATCGCAGTGCCACCACCGACATCACCGCAGCATCAATCAATTCGCCAGCAGTAACAGTGGTTTTCTCTTTTAAAACAGTTACACCTGAACTAGTCACCAGTTCAATTCTAACCATTCCCATCTGCTCAACGAGTACCGATTTTTCACTGCCATAGAAATCCTTAGCATCCATGTGAACGACATGCGATCGGGACTCTTTTTTCCATGCGCCAACTCTGTGGGGATTCTTTTGGGCATATTTCTTCACCGCCACCGCCACACGACGATCGGAATTACCCTCACGCAAAACGGGATTCACTGCGCTTCCAAGTACTTTGCCATAACGATCTTTGATTGTTTTTTCAGCTTCGTTTTGGGGTTCCGAGGGATAGTTAGGAATGTTATAGCCTTGAGACTGAAGTTCTTGAATGACAGCGAGGAGTTGGGGAAGGGATGCGCTGATGTTGGGGAGTTTAATGATATTAGCTTCTGGAGTTTTCGCGAGTTCTCCGAGTTGTTCGAGTGCGTCGAGTTGGCGTTGTTCGGGGAGAAGATTGTTAGGGAAGTTGGCGAGAATCCGTCCGGCGAGGGAGATGTCGCGGGTTTCGACTGTAATGTTAGCGGCGTTTGTGAAGGCTTGGACGATCGGTAAAAACGAGTAGGTCGCTAAGGCCGGAGCTTCGTCAGTAAAGGTATAAATAATGTCAGCGGGGTTCGTCATAACGATGCCTATAGCAAATTGCAATGGTCTATCTTTACATATATAGACAGCAAAAAAAGACCGTAAAAAACACTGTGAATAAATGATTCTATTTGCTCTAATTCTCAGAATCATTCATTAAAAAATTTCCAACCACTTCAATCCAATGCTCAGGTTCTCCGATCGGCAACGGTAAAAAATATAATGGACGCAACTCTCCGCTGCTCGAATCGGGACGCGAAGCACGGGCATAGTCCACCGCACTGCGAATCTGTGATGACCACTTTCAAGCTGCGAAAAATCTAACATATCGCTAATAATTGCAAGCAATCGTTGACCCCGATCGTGAATAATTTCTACATAGGCACGTTTGCAAATTTTCTGCCGACAAGCGACGAAGCATAGGAGCGCCTACAGACTACGATCGTAGCCTCATGTGATAGACTTGTAAAAATGTGACTATAGGTTTATTTAACTGCATATCTCATTATCCGAGATAAATGGTGCGAGATAGGCGAAAGTATCGGTTAAATGCCCACATCAGATAAATGACATCTCAATGACATCAGGCCGCAATATGGGTCCGGTTTACTTAGGACAATAGAATTACTAATTCACGTCAGTTAATAATGAGCTTTAATCAAACGAGTGTTGACTGGACTCCCGGAAAAGTTACCCGCGCAATAGAAAAACGATTTAAGAATTTCTTTAAATCTCTCCTGAAGTTTTTTACACTAGGCTTTATTGCATTGTTTCTATTAGTTGTTTATGTGCAAAAGGTTGAAATCCTCTGGATAGAGGTTGTGCAGGTTCCTATGATGTTGCCACATTTGTCCCCTGAGCTAGAGGGTTACCGCATTGTTCAGATTACCGATATCCATGCTGATGATTGGATGACCGCCGATCGTATTGCAAGTATTACCCGTCAAATTAATGATCAACAGCCCGATCTTGTTGTGCTAACTGGAGACTTTGTGACTGGAGATGCCGATCGTTATTCTCCGGCTCTGAAGAGTTTTTCTCAACTCAAAGCTCCCGATGGTTCAATAGCAATTTTGGGCAACCACGACGAAGCGACCGACCCACTTCTAATCACCAACGTCCTAGAATCAAGTGGCGTTCGAGTATTACAAAATCAAGTCATCACAATCACTAGCAAAGGCGCACCGTTAAATATTGCTGGGTTGGGAGATGCTTGGAGTGGCAAAGATGATATGGAAAAAGTGTTACAACAGCTTCCCGGAATTGGAGCATCCATCATGCTGGCCCATGAACCCGATGTCGCCGATCGTACTGCTGAAACTGGAAAATTTGACCTTCAGCTTTCCGGCCATTCCCACGGCGGGCAAGTCAATTTACCGTTTATCAAACTCGTAACGCCGCCATTGGGTCACAAATACCCCCTTGGCCAATACCAAATCGCAGATTTAATCCAATACACCAGTCGCGGGGTTGGAACATCCGGCATCCGAGTTCGGTTTAACTGTCGCCCCGAGATCACAGTCCTGACGCTCCATGTGCCCACTCCTGAATCGACCAATATTCTATAATGGATTATAGGGTGATCCTATTTTTATAGTGATTCTTATGCCGCAACTATAGTCTCCTTTTCAGACCGTCGCGACGAGATAACTTGACGAGATAGAGATCCTGAAGAAACCACCGATTTAGATTCAATAATCCAGGATTTAATACCGTCATCATTGAACCCTAAGCTATTAAGTTTGGGAACTGTCATCGTTCTTCGCCCAAACTTAATCCGTTCACCCGCCACATAGATTTTTAGCGTGCAGCCCGTGCGATGATCCCAGAACATCCGATCGTTTTCCGACATAGGCTTGATGCGCTGGTGAATACAAACATTTAGAAAGTGATCATAACTTTCAGCCGACATGATCAATTCAATAGATGTTCCACTAGCAGAAGATAGAGCCGTCAGAGCAACAGCCGACTGCCCAGCAATGGCATGATCAATCCGCATTCGATTAAGACTACGAGACAAAAATATAATGCTATTGAATAGGTCTCCACATTGTGAGTAGTTTAGTGAATAACTAGGCTTCTTCACTAAGACTGACTGGACTGGCGACTGACCTAATTCCTGATTTTTTAGTGAATCAGCAAGATTTTGACCTATTACATTTCTCTTAGAAATCATTAGAATCCCCTTTTAACTCGGCTAGTTGAATTGACCGACTGGTAAATGCGTGATGACGACTCGATATTCAGAAAATCAACCTAGGTCTTGACATGTTGAGGAAACGACACGAGCAGTCTCGAAGATTCGATATTGCTTGAAGTTTTGGGCATGAGCAACTAGACATGTGCTATAAATCAAATTTCACCTGTGACTTATACACCGCTGCCTGTATTTTCCATTTACCAACGATAAAAAGATTTAGCATTGAATTAAAAAATATTTTATACAGGAATCATGTACAAACTATGGAGCCATGAAACCCATAGATCATATATACACTACATTTATGATCAGCATTGAACGCTTCACAATATGAAGTATTAACCTGTTATCTGTGAAATGATACCGTCTGCTTCAATTTTCAGATGTCGCCCTCGCCACAAAATACGATCTCCCCAAGAACCGATTAGCCATGTCACAAAGCTTACACAATCTCGTACGAGAAGCCACGGAAACCAGGCCATAATTTGGCTCGCATCTATGGTCCAACAAACGATCGCAGCTTGTAAATAACGCAGCACAAGCAACCCAAAACTCACTTGTTGCATCCAGAGTGGAATTCTTGGAAATGGAAATGAAACAGCTATTAAAATCAGTGCATATACTGAACCAAAACAAAACAACATTGTGTGGTATGACCTACCCCTATTAAATCGAATTGTACGTGACCATCGCAATTCGCGTGTATACAGTTGATGCAAATTTTCGTTACCCGTATCGGATTCTAGAATGCTAGATAGAATTTCTATCTTTGCTCCCGCTTGAGCACAACGTTTGCCGAGATTGTAGTCTGAACCAATCCGATCGAGATGGATACCGCCCGATCGCTCCAAAGTATTCCGGTGCAATGCGATCGTCATGCCAATAGCAAACCTTACACCGCCGTCAAGTTTGCGAGCAATCAAGGCGCTGGGAATGAAGTCACAACATCGATTCAGGGATGCGATCGCACTAGTTAGTGTTTTTGGCTGGCGGGCGATGAAGGCACAAGTAATCACATCTGCATGATGATGAACTAAGGGATACATTACCTGCCAAATATAATGAGGCGTTACGGAAATGTCGCTGTCGGCAAAGATGAGCCATTCGTGGTGAGAGGCTTCGAGAAGATAGCTCAATGTACTGTCTTTGTAGTTAGCTCCACGGGGCGGCAGGTCGATGAAGAGTCGGACCCGATCGGGATAGGTCTTTTGAATCCTTTGCAGAATCGGGATTGCGGGATCCTGCGAGTCAGCGATCCCAAACAGAACCTCATAGCTTCCGCAGTCGATTTGTCGGCAGAAGGCTTCCCAGTTGCGCGCAGCCCGATCGTCCAAGCCGCAGATTGGGACCAGTAAGGAAACAGATGCAGATATGACAGCGCGGTCATGGGTTGGGGCGATCTTTTTTCGTTGCCATGGTTTGAAAAAGTCCAGCGTCGCCCAAATGCAGGCGATATAAAACAAGCCACAGCCCGCAAACAATGCGCTAATTAAGATTTCTACAATCATTCTCTGCGCCTCCACAACATCATGACTATTGTTTTAAGCAATACTGCCGCGTTTTCTAGCCTCTTTGTAAGAAGTTCCCACATTGCGAATTCCAGCCCTAATCATCTGTTGTTCTAGTAGGGCAAAAAATCGCGATCGATCGCCCCCACGTACCACCGCCTGATTGTGGGCCTCAGCCAGCGCAACCGGATACCCATATCCCTTCATCACCTGCGCCAAAACTAAACTCAAGGCCGAACTCAGCAAGGCATTATCCATCGCAACCCATTCCGGGACTTCTACCCGTGCCACTTCGCTGCCGACATGAACATAGCAAAAGTAAATGCATTGTTCTTCATAAAAGCTCTGAATTTTTGCAGAACTTTTCCACAACGGCGATCGTTCCCCTGGCTTTAACAATCTTCCCCACAAGGCACTATCTCGCAACGGTTCTAGCACTTGACAGGGCGCTTTATCGGGAAGATTGTTGCAGTGACTCATACAGTCAGGAGCCGTATAGGGACAGGTTTGAAGCCGTAAAAAGTTGATACTTTCACCACTACGAGACGCGCTGATATAGCCCACCATTGGCACACGGGCACGTTGTAACGATCGCCATGCTGCCAAAATCGGTTGCAAAATTTGGTCTCGTGCTTCGCTGGGGAGTTGTTCTAAAAACCAATAAATCAATGATCCATCCACCATGGCGATCGTGGGGACGGCGATACTGGTGCCTGTTTGGGGGGTAGTCGGGGTGCTTTCGGGTTCGGCAATTAACGAAAGTTGCTGGGATGATTTTTTAAGCCGTTTGGGACTGGCGATCGGTTCTATCTCAGGTTCTATGGTCTTAGCCATCAGATCCAATAAAGGAAGATCCGACGGTAGATGAACGCCCCGAAGCAGAGGATTTTGATGAAGTCTAGATTGATGGTGATGGGCATATTGAGCGAGTTCAGCCAAAACTTCGATTTCGGTAATCGTCCGACGATAACTCATCCATTCTTCCGTGCGAATGCCCCACTGCCGCGATACAAATAAGTCTTCAGGTCGATAGAATACTTCTGGAATGCTATCAAGAAGAGGCTGTTTGCCTTGGCCATAGTGCAGAACGATGCGACCTGTGTTGATTAAGTAACAGTAGGCAATTTCGTGATGGCTGGGTGCAATTTGGGATCCATCTGTGGCGATGACGGTGTGGGCCTGAGGTGCCGAGGGAATAGCGGCGCGAGTTTCTAAGCCTTCAACCGGAATAGCGGCGGTAAAAATTAGCCGATCGCGCCAATGGTCCTGACGATCGACCAAATCCGCCTGTATGGTTTGGGCTTGGGCAATCAGAATTTCGGCATAGTCGAGTTTCTGTTTCAGAGCCGTTGATTCATTGGCCAAATGTTGACTAATGCCTTGCATCTGCCGTGCTAACTGATTAAAGTCGAGCATGTTCTGTGTTGATCAGATGGTATTAACAAAATAGTTCTTGCGTACCATCATAACGGAAGGCACGAATAAATTATCTAACTCAGGCATTTAGAAACTCAGGCATTTAGAAACTCAGGTAATGTCACAAGCTGAATCCGATCGCTCTTTTGGGCTAGGTCATGATCTCTCGGAAGGCTATATCCCCAATCAGCAAACAACAACTCTACTGAATTGAGTTTAGCGTGGGTCGCGATCGTTTGTAAGGTCTTAAGCCGATCTTCAATGAATGTGATGTGGCTATAGTGGGGCAACAATTCTATTAAGGTCTCATATTTGGGGCGCTGTTTTTCTTTACCATAAATTTGGCTAGGCTCAAGGTTAACACCGTTACGATCGAGCAATGCTTTAATAAACCGTGCTTCTTTGGTACTAATGATAATGAAATGATCCAGCGATTTTAAATAGTCGAGCATTCCTGGATAAAAATCATGTAGAGACAGCCATTGTTCTAAATCCTGTTCAATCCACCGATCGCGAACTTCATCTACAACTTGCCCCACATCCAGCGGACTCAGCCGATGGTGATGCAATAGCTCTAATGCAATGTTTGACCAGTCACTTAAAATATTAGACTCTGTGAATCCCGATTCCAACGCATGAATAACAACAGGCATTTCCCAGCCCGTTTCAACCACCGGACGCAACCGAGAAAATGCGTTTTCTAACTCTCTAGAAGGCAGATCGCGATCGTGGCCCCAAATCTTAATGTAAACCTGCCAAGAGGTTTGAAAATACTCACGTAGTCCATTACAAACTACACCATCGAAGTCAAACGCCAATACTCTAAATAACGACATCGCTACCCTAGACCCAGATAGTACAATTATGAACTAATCACTGCATTTTCTATTCACTCATCCAAATCTATTCCATCAATTCTATCTAAAACTGGGGCGCTAGGATTCGAACCTAGGAATGCCGAGACCAAAACCCGGTGCCTTACCACTTGGCGACGCCCCATTGCGTTCCACGTCAACAAATATAGCAGACTACCCTAGGTTGCTGTCAATACTTTTTACGTGTTTTATTCCGAGAGCGGCTTTTGAAATAAATCTTCTGTTTTGTCGTGTTATTTTAGGGTTCTAGGAAAGGTGTGATTCCTAAAGAATGTGCATTTTGAGGAGTTAGCCGCGTGAATGCAGTAGAACAAGCGAATACTCTTGAAAATG
This sequence comes from Synechococcales cyanobacterium 340R_concoct_173_sub, assembly GCA_025354065.1. The sequence continues at coordinate 13,846 of JANXNM010000497.1, forward strand.
CGACTAAGATCGCTACTGTCGTCAATATTTTTAAACGATCGTTCCCGGATGCAACATCTGACCTGAAGCCATGGGCAACGGATCTGGACACTCGGGAACAGGTGGATCCTCATTCTATTGATATAGGATTTCACTTCCCCGGCTGGAGTCGTCGGTATCAATGTCGTAGTGTGTTGGTCCAGGTGCGCTTTTACCGTGATCCGGAGTCAAAGGAACGACGGGCAATAGGGGCGGAAGTGGCAGGCTTTAATCATGTGGGCGAACAGTGGCGGCTCTCTACGGTGAAGGATTGGTGCTTTGTTGGGGCGGCCACACCAGAGGATGAGCCTCAGAGTGCGCTGAAGTTTTTCTGTCGTGAGTTGTTGACAGTATTTAATCATCGCGAGTCAGATACGTCCTCGATGTAGGGTCTTTGGTATGGGCACGTAAAAAATTAGCCATGTCTACGATCGGACATGACTGAGTTGAGGATCTATTTAACTAAACAATCAGAACTCTCATTTCATTTTGCAAGCTGTGAAATCGGCTTGAGAACAGTTTTCTCTTTAACGACATTGCGCTTAGTCACAACCCATTCTGTATTGCCGAGCAAATGGTCATACACGGCAATAATTGCAATCATGCTCTTGAAGACACAATAGAACGGAATGAAGACGCAATACACGAGATAGGCCCAGGATGGTTGTGGATTGGCTTTGTGGCGGACAATCCAGGCAGCGATCGCTTGAGTAGGTCCACTCATCAAGGTCAATACCGTGGTAATCCAAAAATAAACTGGATCAATTTCTGGCATATCCGTTTGGCTCAAACTTAAACTGAGCAAAATTGGAAACGTTTGAAGCGCCACAAAATGGAATGTTGCACTAAATACCAACAACATGGTCCAGTAACCTTTCTGCCAAGGATCCAAAAATGAGGATTTTAGCAATGGGATCTGGTGTTCTATTGCAACTTCCGTCCAGCCCTGTGCCCAACGTTTACGCTGAGACCAAAACGACTTCAAGTCTTCTGGTGCCAGTTCAGTTGTGATGATGCGAGGATCGTGAACAATTTGGTGGCCATCTAACATCGCTCGCAAACTGGCATCAATATCTTCCGTCAACATCTCAGGCGAAAATTTCACCTGCCTCAGACTTGAGGTTTTCCAATACCCATTGGATCCGCAGAAAATTCCAGTATCAAATAACAATGACTTAGCTGGATGACTCGCGCCATACATGCACTCAAATTCCACCGCAACCATTTGGGTCATGAAATTGAGTCCAAAGTTCCGAATCACATTCCGACCCTGAACCGCCGAATATCGTCCAGTGGAGAGCCAGTTCCACGCAATTTCAAAACTGTCAGGACTAGGACGATGATCCGCGTCTAGGATCCCCGTGATTTCGCCTTTGACCATTTTCATCGCCGCATTCAAGTTCTCCGCCTTCGATCGGCTTCCCTCAACGCGTAACAATTTTAGTTCCGGATTTCGTGCGGCCAACTCCACAAGTTCGGCTTCGATCAGAGGCAAGTCGATTGGTGTGTTGTAGGCCAGTACTAATTCAAACCCAGCCTCCGGACGCTGCATGGTGTCGAGGATATAGTTCAGCGTTTCTAAAATAATGCTTTGCTCGTTTGGCAAATAGGCTGCAACAACTAGAGAACAACTGGGAAGCGCTTCGTTTAGATCTGAACCGACGGGTAAAAAGAATGCGGGATTGCGGCGGCGAAGTCTCAATACGCGTTGAATCAATCCGAGTCGAGGCCGTTTGCTGACGCGCTTTGAACTGTATGTGACCGCAGTGGCGATCGCTTCCCCCATGACAATGATGGATGTGACAAAGTACAACACTGGAATCATCCAATGAAGGGCTAAAAGATTGCCTTGATTATGCAGAATAAAGGTGTAGACGATTGCAGGAAAGCCAATCACTACAACATGGGTAAAAATAATTTTGTCGAGAATAGTCCCGAACAGCACAAAGGAATATTTAAATGGGTTCGGGAATCGTAAGTTTCTCAACATTTGGTTTCTGGATAGACCCTTTCGCATAGTAGTGTTGTCAAAAGCAAGTGGGGGAATGAGTGCTAATACTTAGTGTAAAGTACCCAACGTAAAGCTATGTGTAGCATACTCTATGAACCTAGAAGTATGATCGTTCTTATGGTGATCCAATGTAATGATCGGGGTTTCCGAAAATTATGCCCAAGTTCATCATTTTTTATGGACTATCCTATCAACTTTAACATGCAACCAATTTGCAAAAAAAAACTAAAAGCCGCCAGCAATCATGTACTGGCGGCTTTATCAAGTTAGTTGAGATTTCAGTATCTAGTTAATCAGAATCTAAATAACTAGATACGAGCCATAACTTGTGCTTTTTCGGGGACAGTTGTGTATTCTGCAATAATTTGACGAAGTTCGTCCCCTTCAATTGTTTCGCGTTCTACCAGCAAATCAACCAATCGATCGATCACTTCGCGGTTTTCACGAACAATCTTCAGCGCAACTTCGTAGCCATGTTCTGCAAGCATTCGCACTTGCGCGTCAATCCGGGCTTGGATTTCTTCGGAGCATTCTGAACGGGTGGTCCAGTCGCGGCCTAAGAACACTTCGCCTTGCTGACTACCCAGAGACACCGGGCCTAAGTCCGACATGCCATAGCGAGTCACCATTTGACGGGCTAAGCCAGAAACCATTTGCAAGTCTCCACCCGCTCCAGTCGTAACCTCAGCATCACCGAAGACAACTTGTTCAGCCGCGCGTCCACCTAAAGCTCCGGCAATGCGGGCCATAAGCTGCGATCGGGACACTAGGCCAGAGTCTTCATTTGGCATGAACCAGGTTAAGCCCTTTGCTTGTCCGCGAGGAATCAAGGTGACTTTCTGGACTGGATCGTGGTCCTTAACTAAGGTGCCGACGATCGCGTGACCAATCTCGTGATAAGCGATCAGGCGCTTGCTCTTGCTGTCGGTTAAGGGTGTACCTTCCATTCCAGCAACCACACGATCGACTGCTGCATCCACTTCATCCATGGTGATCGCATCTTTGCGACGACGGGCGGTGAGAATTGCAGCTTCGTTGAGAAGGTTAGCAAGATCGGCACCAGAGAACCCAGGAGTCCGGCGCGCAATAGTATCCAGGGAAATATCATCCCCCAGTTTTTTGTTGCGGGCATGAACCTGCAAGACTTCTAGGCGACCTTTGATGTCGGGAACATCGACTTGGACTTGACGATCGAAACGACCGGGACGAAGCAATGCAGCATCCAAGACATCCGCTCGGTTAGTTGCCGCAACAATGATGATGCCAGAGTTGCCTTCAAAGCCATCCATTTCCGTTAGGAGTTGGTTAAGGGTTTGTTCACGTTCGTCGTTTCCGCCGCCAATTCCAGCGCCACGTTGACGACCAACCGCATCAATTTCATCGATAAAGATAATGCAAGGTGCGTTTTCTTTGGCTTTTTTGAACAAGTCACGAACGCGAGATGCGCCG
>JANXNM010000576.1 GCA_025354065.1 Synechococcales cyanobacterium 340R_concoct_173_sub
CAATGTGCAGCAGAAATGATTGCAGCCCAAAAGTTTAACGATCGTAAAGGTCGATCCATTGAAACAATTTATGGAAGCGTGACAACAGGTACAGCATGGCGATTTATGAAACTTGAAAAATCAACTATTACGGTTGACCTAAATGATTACCCACTTCCGTCCGCCGCTGATATTTTAGGCATGTTAGTTTGGATGTCTCAGACTCATTAGTGATTAATTCACATCAACACTGACAGTAAAAGGCTCTCCAGACGGCACCACTTCCAGCACATAATTACCATCCTTCGGGAGCCGATCGCGCCAGCCACCACTCCCTGAAGCAACCCCGATCGTCCGACCGCCGGGAGCCAAAATAGTAATCGTTGGACTCCCCGTCAGTCCAGCCACCGTCATCATTTGTCCGCCTCCACAGTTCAACACATATCGTCGAATCTGGTTAGGCGCACCGCCCCCACGCAACATCGCCCCCGTTCCACCTGCATCAAAACTGACTTGTTCCGTAATAACAGAAGGTTTGAGAGGGATTGTCGCTTGGGGGGTAGTTTGGGTGGAATAAGTGGTTGTGACTGAGGATGGGGGTGGAGCGATCGGTGTGGCGATTGGGCTTGAAATCGGTGGCGCGATCGGTGAAGCTTGAGCGATCGGTGGTGCGATCGGTGATGTAGCTACCGTTGTACTAGGCGTTGTAATTACTGTTGTGGGAGATACTATGGGTGAAGCTTGGATGAGCGGTTGTGGATTGTCTCTGCCCCGTAGTAACACCATGATACCAACGCCTGCCAACATTATCAAAGCCCCAACCCCTAGTGCCATGATCCAAGTTTTTGAATCATTCTGAACATTAGACGGCAGTTGTTGAATTTGTGATGAATATTGCGGTTGAGAATAGTTCTGAGAAATGGGTTGCGGTGAATTATCGGGTGCAGCAACAACAGTATTCATTTGTGACATCGGCTGCGGCATTGAATTGTTGCGAATGCCTGACACTTCTGTTGGCATTGAATTGAACGGCATCGCACCAGAAACCGTCGTTCCTAGAATAGTTGCGCCGCTGAATCCAGAATTAGATAAACTACTCAACATTTCTTGAGCAAGTGAATACCGATCGCGGCTATGGGGTGCGATCGCCCGATCGATCACAGAAGCCAAACCACCGCTAACAGTCGGCGCAAATTGTCGCCATTGAATATCACCCGTCCGCCCATCTGTCGGTAACTCCTGCGGAATTTTGCCCGTCAACGCATAGATCGCCGTCAAACCCAAACTATACAAATCGCTCCCATAGACCGCCCGCCCCGCCGCCTGTTCACTCGCCATAAATCCAGGTGTCCCAATCACGATCGATCGCGTTGTGTTGCCTTGACTATTGATAGCGGTTCCCATAGTTTCTCTGACTGCACCAAAATCAATCAGAACA
>JANXNM010000578.1 GCA_025354065.1 Synechococcales cyanobacterium 340R_concoct_173_sub
AATGCGAAGGATTTTATTTCACAGTTGAAGGATAGTCAGAAGCCGATCGTTCTTACGGTGAATGGAAAAGCTTCTGTTGTGATTCAGGATGCGGAGTCCTATCAAGTGTTGTTGGATGCTCTAGAGATTGAACGATCGGCGACCACGATTCAACAGCGGGTTAGGCAATTCGCGATCGATGGCATTGATGAAGATGCAAAGGACGCTTTGGAAAATCTGTGAGGCGCGACAGGGGTAAGCCTGTTTAGCTCGAATCGGTCGGGGTTAATGACATGCTTGTTACCTTGACACTTTGTAGATAGTTTTGCTAAAGTTGTACCAAGCTAAATAATCTCCGAGCTATCCCTGCCTTTTTTAAAAAATTGCGGTATAATTCACGTAGTTCCTCAGTAATTCTGGGGAATTATAGTAAGTGGCAGTGCTCGAAGATTATTTAGCTGATTTTTTAGAGTATTTCTCTGTCCTTTCTATTCTATTTGCTCAACCTATAGAAAGGACTGCGGCCAATGTCTAAATCCCTCAATAAAACTGCTCCTGTTGCAATCCTTCTCGGTCTCTTCGTTACCATTCAGGTTGCGATTCAATCTCCAAAGCCAATAAAACTTGAGATCGTTACGCCACTCGGATGGGTGTCATTGAATACTTGGACGGGGGCATTAAAGTAGGTCAACTTACTCCTTGACGCTTTTCTCGTTTAACGGAAAGTCGTTAAGTTGAACCGATCGTTTTTGTTTTTAAGCAGAAACGATCGCACTTCTTCCCACGCTTGAAATTCCAATCACTCTACGCTCTAATGAGTCGAACACCGATCGCTCCTGCTCGAAACAAGAACGATCGGCTAACCACCAAACCTTAAAGAACAAGGCAGAGGCTAAAAATGAATATCACACGAGTGGAACGCGACGGCGTGGAATTTTTCACGATCGATGCCACCGGAGAGTCAGGAATGTCTGAAATTGGACTGGCTCGTTTATGTGGTGTGACACGACAATCTATAAGTGTTTTTCTGCGTGATTTGGTTGCAGACAAAACCGATAAAAATCGCCTACAACCCATGCAGAGAGCGGATCTTTGGTTGCAGGCAAAAGGCGTTACTTCAATCGAAAAAAGCAAGATAACAAGCCTCTCGATTATTCGTGCTGACGTGTGTGCCCAGGTCGTCAAACACTACGCTTTTCACTCCAGACACAAAACTCCAGAAGCAATGTTTGCGCTTGATAAGTTTGCCACTTTGGGGATTACAGGCTGGATCCAAGAAGCGACTCACTGGCATGGCAACCCAGTTCCTAGAAACGGCATTGTGGTCGATTACGACACCCTTGACACGTTGATTGAAAGCAAACTCGACGGCACTTCCTATCGTGTTTTCTTCGTTCTACAAAAAGCGCTGCGACTCCGAATGCAACTGAGCGCCGACGACATCATGCAACGGGCCAACATTTCCAGGTCCGCCTATCGCAACGCTGTCACCAAACTCGGCGAAATCAAACTGCTTCCCGACTGGATCACCATCCAACGAAAAGCACACCCCGAGCGGGACGTAAGAGACAGACTTCAATCTCAACTCGGCGGCAAAGTCGAAGCCTATACAAAATATGGATTAATCGATTTGCTAACTGAAACCGAACTGATTGAGATTAAAACCGTCGATCGTTGGAAAGATGCGATCGGTCACATTCTCGCCAAGAGC
>JANXNM010000583.1 GCA_025354065.1 Synechococcales cyanobacterium 340R_concoct_173_sub
CGAATAGTTTCAAATGTTTCATCAATCACATTAAATGAATAATTCACCGAAACCATCGCATCAAATCCTGCCGCTTTCAAATCTCGACAATTTTGTAAAACAGTACGAAGATTGTAGCCCATACGCATCTTACGGACTAGCTCTTGTGATCCACTGGTAATACCAATCTCAAAGTAATTCATTCCAGTTTGAACCATCAAATCCGCCAATTCAGGATCCATATTGTCCGCCCGGATATAAGCCGCCCAATGAATATCCTGCATTCCCGCCGCTAAAACCTTACGGAGCAGTACCTTGGCATCTTCAATATACTTACGGGCCGGAATGAATTGTGCATCTGTAAACCAGAAATTCCGAATGCCCCGATCGTACAATTGCTGCATTTCCGCCACAACTTCATCCGCTGGATTAATCCGAACCTGTTTACCCTCAATCACCGTATACACGCAATAGCAACAATTGTGGGGACAGCCGCGTTTGGTCTGAACCCCCACATAAAAATCATCGGACTCAAAATAATAGTTAAACTCTGGCCAGATAGACTCGGTGTAATTGTATTCACAAGCCGATTTTTCAATATTTTTGGGTAATTCATGAATCAATCGTTCCCGAGGCTTTTCCATCCCCGCTACGTAACAGCGCTCAGTCTCCAAACTCTCCCCACGGATCAATCGCTCCAGCAGCGACTCGCCCTCACCGACCGACACAATAGTCCCCTTCGGCAACTTATCCCCAAGCTGCTCATAAAACACACTCACCGCCCCACCGCCCACCACAGTGGTGACAGTTTTCACATAACGCCGCGCCCGCTTTACCCCACGCGTGATCAATCGACGGTTACGCCACAGTTCACCGTAATACCAAGCCAACATTTTTGCCCCGCCCAACGCACCTCGAAGCTTCAATAATAAATTTTTAGAATAGAAAAACTCAAAAGCATTCTGCAACGGATTGCCCCCGCGTCCGCCCACAGGTGCATAAATCTGAATGTCACGCCAAGAAAATACCGTCAATGTCGGCCTAAACTCATCAATAACCTGATCCATTGCTCTGGAATAATCTAATGGCGGCACCGTCCCCAAATCAAAAATCCGCTGTTCCACCTCAGGAAATAACTTGTGGACATGATCGGCGAGATATACTACTCCGATCGGAAAAATTGGATTGCATGGAAGACGGACGTAGAGGATGCGAGGATTCATGACTAAATAGACCCGTGAAATCGAAGAGATGAGAAATGTTTCACATAACTTTACGATAGCACTGCCCCTTAAAAATAACAGCATTTCAACTCGAAAACCCGTGGCTATCTGTGAAAAGCGATATGAAAAATACATTCGTAACTAACTTGACAGTTTGCATGATTTAGGGGTGTTAAACTTTTTGATAGTTCTTCCCACGTACACCACTCCTGAACCATGCCGCAAATCCTTGATCCCGTGCCGCAGGACAATTCTGATCGCCTCACCTGCACGTATCTTAACTACACCAGTCAAATTCAAGTTGTCCGGATTACCAACATTAAAAATTGGTATTTTGAGCGGGTTGTTTTTCCTGGACAGCGCCTTCTTTTCAGTGCTCCCGGTGACGCTCATCTCGAAATTCATACCGGAATGATGGCCAGCGCAATTTTGTCCGATACGCTGACTTGCCGCGATTTGGCTATTCCCGATAACGTTCCCCCAGCTCTTCGATCGGATACGTTAGTCGCTTAATTCAACTGGCCTCGTTTGAATCCAGCCTAAATTTAAAGTCGTCATCATCTAAGGAATGCTTCGGTATTCCTTTTTTCATAGGTCTATATCAATCTCAACTCATCGCCTACCACCACCGAATGTACTGCCCACGCTTCGTCTCGTGTCTCTGGAAAATCTTCCCGAAAATGTCCGCCCCGACTCTCTTGACGAAACAACGCACTCCGCAAAATCAATCGGCCTACTGTCAACAAATTTCGTAACTCGCCCCATTCCCGCACTAACAATTGGTCATCAATTAGAATCCGTCCCGTGGCCATCATCAAGGTCTGGGATAGAGCCAATCCATTGAACCGACCAATCCAACTATCCACCTGCACCACCGCTAACTCCAGCGCCTCTCTCTTCCGCACAATTCCAGCGGCATTCCACATCAACTCCGGCAACAGTTCTCGCAATTCCAAAACCACAGACCGATCGGCCTCATTTACCATCAGAGTTGCCCTATTCGAGTCTTTTATCACCGCTTCGGATCCATTAAAATCATCGTTTGTAGGCTTCACCAGTTCAATGTCCTTCAACTGCGATCCATACACTACACATTCCAGCAGCGAATTACTTGCCAACCGATTTGCGCCATGAACTCCCGTACTCGCGGTCTCACCCACCACATACAGCCCGCGTATCGAACTCCGATTTAAATCATCACAGGTCACCCCGCCCATCCAATAATGCGCCGCTGGACCCACCGGAATAGGTTGCTGAAATACATCAATTCCCCACTCTTTGCAGACCTGCACAATGTTGGGAAATCGATAGAGCACCCGATCGCGATCAATTACCCGCAGATCCAATCCCACAGACTTCGCACCTGTTTTTTGTAAATGTTGAAAAATCGATCGGCTCACGACATCACGAGGAGCCAATTCCCCCGAGGGATGATCGTCAAACACAAACCGCCGACCGGATGCATCGACTAAATGCGCCCCTTCGCCACGCACAGCTTCACTGATTAAAAATCGAGGCGCACCCACGACGGTCAGCGCGGTTGGGTGAAACTGGACAAACTCTAAATCTCTCACCACTGCGCCCGATCGATGGGCAATAGCCACCCCGTCCCCCGTACTCACCCGAGGATTGGTAGTTTGCGAAAACACCTGACCACCGCCGCCCGTCGCTAACACCACCGCCCCCGATCGCACAGTCTCAATCACCCCATCAAACAACAGCCGAACGCCCTGACACTCGCCGTCTATCATCCACAAATCCAACACAAATCCCGGCGACAAAATCTCAATATTCGATCGCTCCAGCACATGCTCCGTCAGGGTCGTGACCACAGCTCGGCCTGTCGTATCCGCTGCATGAAGCACCCGACGACGAGAATGAGCAGCTTCCAAGGTCAAGGCAATCTTGTTCTCAGGAGTACGATCGAAGGCCACGCCCAAGGCAATTAAATGATCGATACATTCAGGAGCGGTCTCCACCAAAAAACGTACCGCCGCCTCATCACACAACCCCGCGCCCGCCCGCAGCGTATCGATTAAATGCAACTCTGTCGAATCCTCTGGATCCACCACTGCCGCAATTCCGCCCTGTGCCCAACCACTCGCCGATCGGGATAACTTATCCTTACTAATCAACCCCACTCGCAGATTCCCTGGTAAACACAGCGCACTGTATAGGCCCGCCGCCCCAGCCCCCACCACAATCACATCAAATCTGCCATCAAACCTGTGAGCATCCACCATCAGAATGTCATCCTAAAAAAATAATTAAAAAGCCTCAAAAGCAAAGCACCCCCGTCACTCAACAACGAGTTCCCCAGAGAGTGCTTAGACTAAAATCAAAATTTTTCCATTCCCCAACCCCGTCCTTTAGGAAAGATTAGGGATAGCATCGTTTTACCGATATGCGCCATTATTAATCCGATCGGCTCCTTCGGTCAGCGCTTCTTCGACTTCAGTTACGGTGAACTTGTCCAAGTTGCGGTTCAGAGTCGCGATTTGAGCTTCCGTCAAGCCAGGAATCTTCAGCACATCTTCCACCTCAGCATAGGGTGAATTTTTGACAATCAACCCCGCTAGCGTTGGATACATGCCTTGCAACACGCGGAAATAGCGAAGATTCGTATTGTTCAAATCCAGCTTCGTACCATAGGCCGTAGACATCTTATCCGCGACTTTATTACGCATGGATTCTTTTTCGACATCCTTGTTGTCGGCCATTGCAGGCTGACTGTAGGCGAGTAGGCTCATACAGACAATAGCAATACTAATCGCCGACAACCATCGAACTAAACGCTTCATAAAATCAGTCCTCCCAAACACAATTAGACACAAGACACAGCATTAAATCTAGCAACTATCATCAGGCCTGAGCGTACATCGTTGCAAGAAAAAATCTTCTTTTGATCCCGAATGCTCTTAATCCGTCATCAATCCGTCAGTTCCAGCGTCCTGAGCCGTCAGAAAAGTGCCCAACTCACCAAATAAGCAGGCATGGGTCTGAGTTGGAACGTCATAGCCCTTTAGCTCCACGCTATGCAACTGAAAGGGATTGTAGTCGGTTAGGACTAACGATCGATACGTCAGTTCCCCGATCGCTACATCACAGCCCAGTTGTTTGGTCGCAGATTCCAGACGAAAGGCCGCATTAACCGTATCACCTAGGGCCGTATAGTCAGGCCGATCGCCGCTTCCTGTGTTGCCCACCATTGCAAACCCTGTGTTCACTCCTGCACCAATCCTCAGCGGAAATGGGACCGGAAACTGTGCTGAGACTTCCTGGGTCATCTGATAAATCTCACGAACTGCCTCCAACACAAGCATCATTTCACCTGGCCCGACAACATCGCTCCCATGGATCCACACGGCCATAATGGCATCGCCAATATATTTATCAACCCAGCTTCCATATTTGCGGATAATCTCGCCCGATCGGCGGAACCAGGTCCCAATCATCTCCGACAATATCTGTTCATCCAATTGCCGTGTCAACACCGTAAAATCCCGAATATCTACCACTAATACTGAAATCAAACAGCGTACATGTAACGCGGCTGTTGCGGTGAAATCTCGCATTTCTGCATCGGAGGAGGGAAAATAGGCCCGTTGAGGCGGCGCATAAAAATCAAGTTCGGTCTGCCCAAAGGTAAGACGATCGCCGCTTCTCAAGGTCACGGGCACACTTACCCGACGGCCATTCACAAAGGATCCGTTGCGACTGCCCAAGTCAATTAGATACACCTCACCTGTTTCCATGCTTTGAAGCATCGCATGGTTCCGAGAGATCCATCGATCGCCCAATACAAAATCATTCTCCTCGCCGCGCCCGACTGTCCAACAAACTCCACCCGCCAACGGTAACTGCTGACGATCGGAACCGATATGCAATGAGAGGTGAGGGGCTAAAAACTGTGGCTGTAGCGTAGTCACAACAAATCAAACTCAAAAGGTTTTCATTAAAAGATTCGGGAGTTGATGATAGATCAAGCTCAAAACTGATTGTACTTTCAATCCTACTTCAGTCCACACAAAAATTCACCTAATGATCTATTTTGATCCAGCTATTCTAAATTCAAAAAACCGATATATTGAAAGTCTTAGTCAGAAAAAATTAATATTTCTTAATACAGAGGGGGCGATCGCTGAAATGAGGTAGAGCCGTTCTGAATTTCGAGGGGGCTGTAAGTTTATCTTGGACGGGAAGATGGCTAAGAAAAGGTTCAGGTAGTGCCCTTGTATAAAGCCTGCATAAAGGATAGGAAATCATCAGTGGCTCTGGGAGGACTGATCTTATCAGACTTCTAGATTAGCCTATTTTTCTCTATCCTTTAGGTAAGGCCACCATGGTTTAACTATCCCAATTTCACGTACATTAAAATATATCAGGAAACACATCACGAAGCACTCCGATCGCCCCCATGCAACTCCACAAGCCGACCCGCAACTATCATGTAGACTGGCGATCGCGGACCTACCTAATGGGTATTCTCAATGTAACGCCTGATAGTTTCAGTGATGGTGGTCTGTATGATAATGTAGATGCTGCGATTGTTCACGCTACACACCTGCGAAATAACGGTGTAGACATTCTAGACATCGGCGGACAATCCACAAAACCAAATGCTTTGGATGTTAGTTTAGAAGAAGAACTACATCGGGTAATCCCTATTGTGAAAGCGATTCGGGCCGATCGATTATTTGACAATGTTGCTATTTCGATTGATACAACCAAAGCGATCGTTGCCCAACAATCTATTGAAGCCGGAGCCGATATAATCAATGATGTTTCTGGCGCGACGTTTGATGATCAAATGCTTTGTACAATTGCGGCATTGAATGTGCCTATTATTTTGATGCATTTACGGGGAACCCCGAAAACAATGCAGCAGCTTACACAATATGACGATCTTACGGGTGAGATTATTTCTTTTTTACAAGCTCGAATCAAGGCGGCGATCGTCTCTGGTATTGATTTAAGTAAAATTATTATTGATCCGGGCATTGGGTTTGCAAAGACTTCTGAACAAAGTTTGCAATTGCTTCAAGACTTAGCAAAATTCAAAGTTCTTAATTGTCCAATTCTCGTCGGTACATCACGAAAGAGTTTTATTGGAAAGATTATTGATCAAAGCGATCCAAGCAAACGCATTTGGGGAACGGCGGCGACTTGTTGCGGGGCGATCGCAAATGGTGCAAATATTTTAAGGGTTCATGATGTGGCTGAAATGTATGATGTTGTGCGCGTGGCAGATGCGATTTGGCGACAGTGATCTTAATAATGATTTAGGGCTGCGATCGTTGTTTCACCTTACAAATCAATACTTGACTCGAAAGCCTCTCGGCACGGGTTTCACACCACCAAGACGAAGATTGCCACCATTCCCATAGTTCTTTGCTTTTTTTGCTATTGTTACAACGCCGACAAGCCCCAACGAGGTTCGATCGGACATCAAACCCACCTTTGCACTTCGCCACAACATGATCCAATGTTAAAATAGGGGGAGTACAGCCACAATAGACACAAGAACCACCAAACCGTTGTTTTACTTCTGCTCTTATTTTGTGCTTTTGCGATCGGTTGTCGAGATCTTTCAATGAATGCATTTTCAGAATTTTGTGGGGGTGGATAAACCGATGGATTATGCGGCTGTAGGAATCTAAACAAAAAAACGATCGCACCGAAGTACGATCGCCCTAAATCAAAGTATCAATTACAAACTAGACAATACAGTCCGTGCTGCTTCCAAAGTCCGATCGATATCCGCATCAGTATGTGCTAGAGACGTAAATCCAGCTTCAAACTGCGAAGGAGCCAAATATACGCCTTGTTCTAGCATTGCTCGATGGAACTTGCCAAACTTCACCGTATCCGCTTTCTTAGCATCTTCAAAGTTATGCACCGGACCCTCGCAAAAAAAGAACCCAAACATACCACTGACAGAACCACCACACATCGCATGGCCCGTCTCCTTACCGATCGACAACAATCCATTAATCAAACGGCTCGTGACACGATGAAGATATTCATAGCTCCCAGGCTGCTTTAGAATCTCCAACGTCTTAATCCCCGCCGTCATCGCCAAAGGATTCCCCGAAAGCGTCCCCGCTTGATACATCGGCCCTGCAGGCGCAACCATTTGCATAATGTCCTTACGACCACCATAAGCGCCCACAGGCAACCCACCACCAATCACTTTGCCCATAGTCGTCAAATCCGGCGTAATCCCGAACTTGGCCTGCGCACCACCATAGGAAATGCGGAATCCGGTCATCACTTCATCAAACACCAACAGCGCACCATTTTCCGTCGTCAATTCACGCAAGCCCGCCAGAAAACCAGCATCCGGCACAATGAATCCCGAATTTCCCACAACAGGTTCAAGAATCACACCGCAGATTTCACCGGGATTTTCAGTAAACAATTTACGAACGGCTTCAAGGTCGTTATAAGGAGCCGTCAACGTTGCAGCAGCGGTCGACTTGGGTACACCGGGGGAATCAGGCAAACCGAGCGTCGCAACCCCAGAACCCGCTTTCACTAAGAACATATCCGCATGTCCGTGGTAACAGCCCTCAAATTTGATTAACTTCTCTCTCCCCGTGAACGCCCGCATCAACCGCAGAACGGCCATACAAGCCTCGGTGCCGGAGTTGACAAAGCGCACCATTTCCACACTGGGAACCGCGTCAATCACCATTTCCGCCAACACATTTTCCAAGGCACAGGGCGCACCGAAACTAGTCCCCTTTTCAGCTGCCGCTTGAATCGCCTTAATCACTTCAGGCCGCGCATGACCGCAAATCGCTGGTCCCCAAGTGCCCACATAGTCAATATATTTGTTGTCATCCACATCCCAAGCATAAGCATCCTTCACCCGATCGAACACGATCGGTTGTCCACCCACAGATTTGAAGGCACGCACGGGAGAACTCACACCACCTGGCATGATTTTCTGAGCGGCGGCAAAAATTTCTTCGGATTTAGTGGTTTTGAAAGTCTCAGTAATCAAGGCGTTCTCCTCAAAAGTGGGGCAATAGTCTTCGACCGACCGTAGTCATCGAATGAAGCATTTTATGGAAATTATCCCATATTCAGGCGGAGTCAGTTCAGACCCAACTCGCTGTCACTGGATTGAATAAGAATAAGAATCATTCTCATATTGCAATGGTATGTATCTTGAACAGAAGCGTTAGCGATCGCCGCTAAACGGTAGCCCGGCTCAATACAACAACTGATGCAAAAGTTATGATCGATCGATATGCCAATTTTTGAAATACAGTTGAATTTGTACGACTCGACAGGATTTACGAATTGCGGCGATCGCACTTTCCCACAATATAGCCGTAGCAACCTATAATCATCGTGATTTTGGTCAGGTGCCGGGATTGAAATTTGTGGATTGGTCGATCGACTCTACTAAATAAGCGATCGCCCTTCCCCATTCTCAATTCCTCCCGCGCCTGAACACGATGACCTCCAGTCGATCGCAGACCATCAGGCAACAACGTCAGATAATCATCCAAATCCCGAATGGCATCGATGACCTTTGGTCGGTCGGAGATACCATCGAATCTGTAGCCGCTTCAGAGGCTTAGGTTTTTGCTTTCATCTCAAGTGCCAAGCAAAAACTATTCAATGTATTCAGCAATGCATTGTAATAAGCGTAAGCATCCGATCGATCCTGCTGAAGATAACGATAAAGCGTGAGTTCGGGTTCTTTATGGAGACGTTCTTCAGGAATATTCAATCCAGCTTGACGTAAACGAATGGAAGCGATCGAAATCAAAAATGAACCAATACTATTCGATTTGCCAATCCTTAAGTCTTCGAGTCCCGGCAAAATGATATCTGCACCCGGAAGTTCATGAAGTTCCATCATTCATGCTCCTCAGCTTGTGTGTTACAGCTTTCAATAAATTGTTCAACTTTTGTTCGCAAGATCGCTGGATCTAGTGAGGGAAATCGAATCATCTCTGGCTCGATCGCATTGAAGCCATCCTGTAAATCTTGAAGTAAAAAAAGATTCTGGTCGTACATGGCTTTTACGTCATCCAGATCACGGTTGTAGCCTCTTGATAGCTTTGCTAATGCCTGAGCCGTAAAATCATAGTGATAAAATAAGATATCGCCTTGTCTGGAAATGAAACAACTTCGATCGCGCCATCCAGGAAGTGGCGGTAGAAAGTCTTGGGGAGAGGCAAGTTCAATATTGATATTGAGGTCTTGTTTGATTTTAGCGATCGCTTGAAAGATTCCTGGCGGTTCAGGGTCAAGGCGGATGTCAATGTCGATCGTGGATTTACGCCAACCGATCAGTAAAGCACTGGCTCCTCCCGTGAAATAAATGCGACCGGAACCACGAGCTTCTTTTCCCAGAATTTTCATCAGTTGCTCGATCTTTTGAGGATCAACCGTCGATCGCATAATTTTATGATCTCGCTGAACTATACAAAATTATACCGCGATCGATCGCCCCTCCCAAAAAACGATCGCCCCTCTCCCCTAAACCAACGCAGAAAGCCGTTCAGCTTTGCTGGCTCGAAAAGCATCGCGAACCTCCCGCGCCTGCATTTGATGGCCTGCGGTCAGTCGGAGACCATCGGATACTTAGAACTGACTTCTGGGCGCAGGTGCACCACGTAGCATTCCCTCTATACTCAAGTCTTCATCGATCGACTCCCAATGTAAGCCATAACCACCTCCGCAAATTTCCCACTGCGATCGTTGTTCCGGGGTTGCATTCAATAATCGTGGATACCAAGTCAGTGGCACT
>JANXNM010000630.1 GCA_025354065.1 Synechococcales cyanobacterium 340R_concoct_173_sub
GTTCTATTACAAATTTGAGAAAGCCTCAAAGGGATTGGTCTCCTACCTATGGCGTAAGCTTCGATCGGTTTTGGGTAAGGTTTTAAGACAGTCCGATCGTATCTTTCGCCTCTAAAATCAAATAAACTAAAAAACAAATAAAAACAAATAATCGTATTAAAGTGAACTTAAGGGATTTATAGGAATTTAGTAATGACTCAACTGAAGACAACGATCGGAATTGGGATAGTGGGAACGGGGTATGCGGCGAAGGTACGGGCCGAGGTCGTTAATGCAGAGTCGAGAGCTACGTTGGTTGGGGTCGCAGGAAATACTACCGATAAGCTCAAAAGTTTTGTGGAAACGCATCAAACTCGGGCCTTTGAGAATTGGCAGGCATTGATTAATTCACCGGATGTGAATTTGGTCGTAATTTCAAATTTAAATAGTGAACATGGTGCGATCGTACGGGCCGCGTTGTTTGCTAAAAAACATGTCGTGGTTGAATATCCGCTGACATTATCAGTTTCTGAAGCGGAGTCCTTAATTGCATTAGCAAAGAATCAAAATTGCCTGTTACATGTTGAACATATTGAACTCTTGGGTGGAATGCATCAGTCCTTGATTTCTTATTTACCAAAAATCGGTCAGCCTTTCTATGGCCGCTATACAACGGTTGTCCCGCAACATCCAGCACCAAAGAAATGGACATTCAATCATAAGATGTTTGGGTTTCCGTTAATGGGTGCGTTGTCACGGCTTCATCGGTTTACTCATTTGTTTGGTGACGTGTCCAGTGTGAATGCCAGAGCCACATATCAGCCGTCGATCGATCCGGCTTATTACACTTCTTGTTTATGTTCAGGGCAGTTTTTATTTAAAAATGGATTGCTTCTAGATATCGTGTATGGCAAAGGTGAATCAGTTTGGGTGCCGGAGCGTAAACTTGAAATTCAAGGCAATACTGGAGCTTTGGTGTTTGATGGCGATCGGGGTACGTTGATTCAATCCGATGGAAGTAGTGAAATTGAGGTGCCGGGGCGACGAGGATTGTTCTCTCGTGATATGGCCATGGTCTTGGATCATTTGTTTGATCAAGCGCCGTTGTATGTGACACTTCAGCAAAGTTTGTACACAATGAAGGTGGCAGAAGCGGCGAAACGATCGGCGGAACTAGGGAGAACTATTGATTTGGGGTAGAGGAGGTTAGATGATTTTATTTTTGGTCTAGACTCAGTTAATCATTTCCCTAATCTATTTCTGCGACCACGCATTCAAATTATTTAATGCGATTTAATCCATCATCAGGCTCCTCTAGAGTTAGAGTCAAAGAGTTATCGTAGTGCCTTGTAATTTTTGTAGTACATAGTCGTCAAAAGCGACTACAATAGATGAAACGTTCGACAACTTCCAACTATTTACCTCGAACCTAACAACGAGCCATGAGAAACCACGACGATCGCATTATTATTTTCGATACAACTTTGCGTGATGGCGAACAAGCGCCCGGTTGCA
>JANXNM010000744.1 GCA_025354065.1 Synechococcales cyanobacterium 340R_concoct_173_sub
CGCATACTGCAACTACTAGAAATCGGCGGTCATTTGCTATTGGTGCATTGGTTGCCGCGATCGCCGGATTATCCTTTGACGGGCGATGAAGTGCATGAATCATTTTTAAATTTTAGCCCAGCGCAGCTTCAGCATTTAAAGGGTATAAACAATGCTCAGTATCGGCTGGATTTGTTTCAACGGAAATAATTGATCCCACAAGACGATTGAGATCCGATCGAAGGCTAACTCGTCAATCACATCATAATCACATCATTTTTGTCCAGGGTTACAAGGGACGGGCAAAGGGTTGCGGACAAATGGCTTTTAGTGAGGAACGAATAACTAGAGATGTTTCTCAGGTATGGAAAATTTAATTAATATAATTTAAAGTTCTCTCTCACAATTCGAGCTTGAGATTAAAATTTAGCAAAACAACATTAGATATGATTGAATGTGTTAATATCTCATGAAATTTAAGAGTTTAATCAAAGCAAGTTAATACGCAGTACCAAACCTCAAAGCTTTGCTGGGCAAGTTAGATGGTTTCCCTAAATTCCAGTATTCTAATGATTACGAATTTTAGGAAGAATAAATTTGCACCATCACAATTATTTTCGATCGGTAGGCTGTGTGGACAGTTTTTCGATTGTCACATTGATAGTTGATTAGTTCTTCAAGACAATATCAAGACAATATTGAAGCTGTTGCTGTAAGCGATATGGATATGACTGACGTATTGGCTCCAAACCTACCGACCTCCCTATTTCCAGCTAACGAAGTAGAGCGCTTGGCAGCATTGCATCGCTATGACATTCTCGATACCCCGGCTGAAGGTGCCTTCGATCGGGTCACCAGTCTAGCGGCGCGACTGTTCCAGATGCCCACTGTGCTGATTTCACTAGTAGATGAGTCGAGAGCTTGGTTTAAGTCGAGCATTGGCTTTGATGCCAGTGAAGTCCCCCGTGATGCCACGCTATGCAGCTTTGCCGTGTTGACCGACGAACTGCTAGTCGTGTCCGATACCCAACTCGATGAGCGGTTTTTAGGGAATCCCTTCGTGCGGTGCGACCCAGGATTGCGGTTTTATGCAGGTGCGCCC
>JANXNM010000745.1 GCA_025354065.1 Synechococcales cyanobacterium 340R_concoct_173_sub
CGCATACTGCAACTACTAGAAATCGGCGGTCATTTGCTATTGGTGCATTGGTTGCCGCGATCGCCGGATTATCCTTTGACGGGCGATGAAGTGCATGAATCATTTTTAAATTTTAGCCCAGCGCAGCTTCAGCATTTAAAGAGTATAAACAATGCTCAGTATCGGCTGGATTTGTTTCAACGGAAATAATTGAGATACGATCGAAGGCTAACCCGTCAATCACATCATAATCACATCATTTTTGTCCAGGGTTACAAGGGACGGGCAAAGGGTTGCGGACAAATGGCTTTTAGTGACGAACGAATAACTAGAGATATTTCTCAGGTATGGAAAATTTAATTAATATAATTTAAAATTCTCTCTCACAATTCGAGCTTGAGATTAAAATTTAGCAAAACAACATTGGATATGATTGAATATGTTAATATCTCATGCAATTTAAGAGTTTAATCAAAGCAAGTTAATACGCAGTACCAAACCTCAAAGCTTTGCTGGGCAAGTTAGATGGTTTCCCTAAGTTCCAGTATTCTAATAATTACGAATTTTAGGAAGAATAAATTTGCAACATCACAATTATTTTCGATCGGTAAGCTGTGTGGACAGTTTTTCGATTGTCACATTGATAGTTGATTAGTTCTGCAAGACAATATTGAAGCTGTTGCTGTAAGCGATATGGATATGACTGACGTATTGGCTCCAAAGCTGCCGACCTCCCTGTTTCCAGCCAATGAACCAGAGCGCTTGGAAGCATTGCATCGCTACCACATTCTCGATACACCCGCTGAAGTCGCCTTCGATCGGGTCACCAGTCTGGCGGCGCGACTGTTCCAGATGCCCACTGTGCTGATTTCACTAGTAGATGAGTCGAGAGCTTGGTTTAAGTCGAGCATTGGCTTTGATGCCAGTGAAGTTCCCCGTGATGCCACGCTATGCAGCTTTGCCGTGTTGACCGACGAACTGCTAGTCGTGTCCGATACCCAACTCGATGAGCGGTTTTTAGGGAATCCCTTCGTGCGGTGCGACCCAGGATTGCGGTTTTATGCAGGTGCGCCC
>JANXNM010000805.1 GCA_025354065.1 Synechococcales cyanobacterium 340R_concoct_173_sub
TTTTCCAACTTTCTGCGCCGCGCTAAACGTATAAACTCCAGCATTTGCCCCAACATCAATCACCGTCATTCCTGGCTGCAACCGCGATCGCCAAAACTCCATCTCCCTTTCAAACCAATCTTCGGCTCCAAGTAAAACGCCAGTAACAATACTTCGTAAACTGGGTTCGATCGCCAGTTGTAGCCCATCAAATGGAACCGTTATCGTGGGGAGATCTGGAGCATTTACTTCAAAATCTCGCTGAAAATCTCGCTGTGCAATCTCGATCGCTAGCTGACTTCGGGCCAAAATATTAGAGTCTTCAGTCGATTTAGAAACGGCTTGATGCAGATCAACCCAGCCATCTAAAATTCCACCCATGAGAAAAGTGATGCCCTGTTTAAGTGAGATATGGGGAGATTCGGGAAAGAATTTACTTGCTAAATTGAGGAAACGTTGGCCTGTGGAATTGTAGAAAATAGTTTGGGATTGGATTAAACCGATCGCGCTGAGAAGAACGGCTTGTTGATTTGAATTGGGAGTGGTTAAAAGTCGGATAATGGCTAAGCTGGGATCAATTGCGAGCGATGCGGGTAAGAAAACTAATCCCTGTGAATTAGGGCCAAAATCTGTAACGGATTGTATCAGTGTCGAAAATGCGGCCTGTTGAGCAGATCCGGTTTGTCCGAGTAATGCGCGGATAATTGCATTGTGAGCGATCGCAAGGGGAAAGTCACCTGCATTTTCGATCGCATCAAAGGCAGTCTCCAGATAGAGAGTTCGCAGAGAAAGTTCGTCGCTGATTGTGGCTTCGACAAGAGCCATAACTGCAATATTGTTGAAGTCATAAGGCGTTTCAGGTTCATCCCAATTTGTCCCATTGACGATAGTGGCGATCGTCTGCTGCATCAAAGGCATGACTCTAACACCGATCTTAGCTAAATATTGCTCGTAATCCGACTGAAATGAATTCATTTAACCCCGTCTCTCATGAGCAACTCACCTTAGACAGGATACCCAAGAATTCTTATTTTTGAAAATTAAGGCGCTCATTGTTAGAACTCAGAAACTAAGAAACCTCTGGATTAATTCCTAGCGCTCTGAGTTGTGCTAAGAGCCGATCGCGTTCTTGCGTTACCAGATTACGTTCTTGTGTCACCAGATCACGTTCTTGTGTGACCAGATCAAGTTCTTCCTCAGCGGCAATCGCCCTTGTGTTCAATTCCAATGTAGTCAAGAAGCGCCGTCCCTCAGGATAATAAATCTCTAACTCACCATTATTTTTACTGAATCGAATTTTAAGACTCGGACTTATCCATCCTTCCATGTTTGCGATCGGCAATAA
>JANXNM010000831.1 GCA_025354065.1 Synechococcales cyanobacterium 340R_concoct_173_sub
GTACTATTAAGATCGATCGAGATTGCGAATAATCCTTGACAAACCAGACTCCATAACTGGATCCAACGGGATTAAAATTCGGCCTTGACCTACTACATATAGTGGCTATAATCTTGATCACCTTTGAGTCTAAGATTCGCGTACCGGAGCAAGTTTGATGTCTTTTGTTGGTCTCCATATCCACAGTGACTACAGCCTCCTCGACGGTGCTAGCCAGTTGCCCCAGCTCATCGATCGTGCTCTAGAGCTAAATATGCCTGCGATCGCGCTGACAGACCATGGCGTGATGTATGGGGCCGTGGAACTGATCAAAGTCTGCAAAGGGAAACCGATTAAACCGATCGTGGGCAACGAGATGTACGTGATCAACGGCGACATCGAAAAACAAGAGCGCCGCCCCCGCTATCACCAAATCATTCTGGCCAAAAACGACATTGGCTATCGTAATCTTGTCAAGCTCACCACCATTTCAAATCTCAAAGGTCAGCAAGGAAAAGGCATTTTTGGGCGACCTTGTGTCAACAAAGAATATTTGGAAGAATACCGCGAAGGACTGATTGTCACGAGCGCCTGTTTGGGCGGTGAAATTCCCCAAGCTATTATTCAAAATCGGCCCGATGTAGCACGGCGGGTTGCAGCTTGGTATAAAGAGCGTTGGGGAGATGATTATTATTTAGAAATTCAAGATCATGGATTGATTGAAGAACGGGTTGTGAATCCTGAAATTGTTCGGATTGCCCAAGAACTAGATATTAAGCTTGTTGTTACCAATGATTCGCACTTCATTTCTTGCTATGACACCGAAGCCCATGATGCCTTGCTCTGTATTCAGACCGGGAAGTTAATTTCAGAAGATAAACGCTTGCGGTATACAGGAACTGAATATTTAAAATCTGCTGAGGAAATGAGCTGGTTATTTCGCGATCATTTGCCAGAAGACATTGTAAAACAAGGCATCGCGAATACATTAGAAGTCGCAGACAAAATTGAGACCTATCATCTTTTAGGTGAACCGAGAATTCCGGATTACCCAGTTCCAGAGGGCTTTACCATGGCCACTTACTTTGAGAAGGTGACTTGGGAAGGAATGTTTAAGCGGTTTAAAGTGAATACTCGCGAAGAAATTGAAACCACCTATCGCGATCGGGTTGAATATGAATTGACAATGATGCAAAAGATGGGCTTTGATGCTTATTTTCTAGTCGTCTGGGATTACATTAAATATGCTAGAGATCGTGGCATTCCCGTTGGTCCAGGTCGTGGTTCAGCAGCGGGTTCATTAGTTGCTTATGCACTGGAAATCACGAATATTGATCCAGTCCATCACGGATTGTTGTTTGAACGTTTTTTGAATCCAGAACGTAAATCAATGCCGGACGTTGATACTGATTTTTGTATCGATCGTCGTCAAGAAGTGATTGATTATGTAACTGAAAAATACGGCAAAGAACGCGTTGCTCAAATTGTTACCTACAACCGGATGGCTTCAAAAGCCGCTATTAAAGATGTGGCTAGGGTATTGAATGTGCCCTATTCTGAATCCGATAAAATGACCAAAATGATCCCCGTCATGCGGGGGAAACCGACTAAACTCCCCGTCATGATTTCGGATAAAACCCCTGCTAAAGAATTCAAAGACAAATATGATAGCGGCGATCGGATTCCGGGCTGTGAGATCACCTATAAGGATTGGATTGATACGGCTATTCGGATTGAAGGGACAAACAAAAGCGTCGGGATTCATGCGGCGGGC
>JANXNM010000837.1 GCA_025354065.1 Synechococcales cyanobacterium 340R_concoct_173_sub
AACGATCGGACCTTACGCGCTTTATCAGACTTAACCTGTTTAGCCGATTCACTATCTTCAATTATCAAACATCCTTATGATGCTGAAAATCGAAAGTTTAAAGAACTATTGCATAATTTGAGTGATGGACAATTTGATTTAACCTATCACAGTATTTCTGAAAATCGTGGTGTTTTAACGAATATTCTGAATAATGCGATCGTTGATGCTCACGTAAGTCTAAATACAACAGATTGTGTATACTATGAACCATTGCTTTATCTGCCGACAGGAGTAATCTACCTGATAAGGCGAGATGCCCCCAAGATTGAGCGATCGGATTTGAGCGATCGGGTTATTGCCAGTATCAAGAAACTCTGTGCAGGACAACTAAAGCAGCGTCAAACAGGATTTGGACGAGACGGGAAAGGCATGAAATATGCTGATTATTATGGTCTCTTCTTTGATAGTGATGTGGATCTGATGAAAGTCGGACTAGATGCAACTTTAAGGATTCTCAGAGCTGGAAAAAGCTCAGTTGCAACAAGTCGTAGTGATAATCTAATTAAATTTCAACAGAACAGTATTTTATCCGCTGATTATGACTTCAAATTTGTAGATGATATGCGGATTGACCAAATTGCAGAATTTGGAGATTTGATAAGTCGTAAGATTTGGGGCGATCGGCTAGAAAAAATTGAAGTACTGCGTAAACAGGACAAAAAGCTTCCATTACCACTTGATCTTAAATTAATTCATAAGGTAACTGAATTTTGGAATCTTTCTAGTCATTCACCTCCAATCTGTGAAATACAACGAATCAATGAATCGCTTAAAGAACAAAAGCTTAAGGGAAATACAGGTGGAGTACCCTATGAATGGTATTATTTGGCTGCAAAATATGTAGAAAGTAATCCTGGAATCGAAGATGTCCGAGACACTTGTTTAAAGGTCATTGACTATATTGCTGTACTTATTCAGCCAATTGTTTCCCAATATGAATTTCCGAACCTTTGGCAGGATTTACAAGAATGGTGCGATCGGGTCATTATGCTTCCTAGTAATACTGAGCCTCCGATCGATTCTGCTGACATCTTTTTTAAAGAGTTATCAAACTACAACAATGCGAAAAAGCCAGGGCGGGGGCGACAATTAATCTGCTCAATTTCTCATTCTGCTTATACAGTAACGGAACAAATGGAATCGGCGGTCCTGTTCACGCCGCAGGTGTATACCAATAAGCAAATGCTGGGCGGTTCTAACGCCAAACGAAATATTTCCAGTCTTTCAGGCATCGAAATGATGCTACGGCAAATTCTAATGAATCAAACTCAGGCTGTAGGGAAACGATTTGAAGATGGTAAATATCGCTATCTTTATTTCTATCCCACTTATTACTTCACGCCGGAAACTAATAAATTCCTTCAAAAAGCCTACAGCAGTATCATCCAAACTCGATTTGATACAGGAGTCCGAAATCATTTCATTGATCGTGATTTGGATGCTAATTTTGGGCGCGATCGTTATCAATCTGTAGATACTTTCTTAATGGATGACGATTTAGAACGAAAGACGCTACTAGATGAGAAAGATCCAGAATTTAGGCGCGATCGGACCTTTAAACTGTCTTATCCAGAGGACCAACCCCTGACCTTTTACTTCATGGCATTGCCGCCAGGGAAAGACCCGACAGAGACCGAATCATGGGTAATGCCTGCTTGGTTGGCACTCGCATTCCCCATGATCTTAGATGTGAAGACTGTAGTTTCTGAATCTCCAATTCCACCGTTTAATGATGGTGCTGAGTTTGAAGAAACCGTATTTCTTGATAGTGCCCCGCAAGCTTTTCGGGTATTGCTGGGGAACGATCGTTTTCGACTCGACCATGTTCTGGAAGGTTGGGAGGATTCGGGAGGGAATGCGCGATCGTCTCCTCTCAATA
>JANXNM010000842.1 GCA_025354065.1 Synechococcales cyanobacterium 340R_concoct_173_sub
TTCTGCCGTATGTGCCTTTACGGAGTGAATCCCTGTAATCGTCTCCACCAAAAACGATTGACTGTCGGCACTACGGTTAAAGGTCTCATTCAACCAGTTACGTAAGATGGGCGTACTGACGATCGTTAATATTGCAAACAGCGGCAACACGGCCAACGCCACACCTGTCAACACGAGACTGTAGTAGGCCATCAGTGCCAAATACACAACTGTAAAGACGCTATCCAAAACAACCGTCAATGCCGTCCCAGTCATGAATTGACGAATATTCTCCAACTCCTGTACCCGCGCTACGGTGTCGCCCACCCGACGGGATTCAAAATATTTCAACGGGAGTCGCATCAAGTGGCGAAATAATTGCGCTGATAACGACAAATCCAGTCGCCGAGCGGTGTGGGTAAAAATAAATAACCGTAACGCACCCAGTGAGGCTTCAAAAATCGCCACTCCTAACATTGCGATCGCCATCACATCCAGGGTCGGTAAGCTGCCCTGCACCATCACCTTATCAATTACCACTTGGGTAATCAGGGGCGTGGTTAGGCCCAAAAGCTGCATGGTGAACGAGGCGATCAAAACCTCAAC
This sequence comes from Synechococcales cyanobacterium 340R_concoct_173_sub, assembly GCA_025354065.1. The sequence continues at coordinate 586 of JANXNM010000842.1, forward strand.
TAGCAATCGGCGATATTTCCAGACCGCAGGCAAAAACCAGCTTAGATTAAAGACTTCTTGCTTAAGAACCGCTTCGGCTTGCCAAACTTGTCGATCCCACGATCGTTCCAAATCAGCCCGAGACACCCGTTCACAGGTCATGGCCGGATTCACAGGATCCGCAACGATCGCGCCTTCCCCTCGAATGCCATAAATCACCAGCCAATGGGGATCGTTCTGGCCATCTTTTAAAATCAGCGCTGGAAAATCAAGCAGCCGTAATCCTTGCCAATCTGTCGTGACTCGCCGCAAATGTAAGCCTAATTTTTCAGCCCCATCCACTATTTGAGAGGGACTTTGGCCCCGAATTTGGCGCTGTACCCACTCTTGCTGAACTGAATTTTGAAGGTGATTGGCTACCATAGTCAGGCAGGCCGCCCCAGTATTGATTCCCGAAACAAAGGGAAACCCAGACACTGCTTTCGGCGCATCATCGGACTTGGGCAAATAGTTCTGACGCTGCACCGCCCAAAACCGATCGATTTCTGGATGACGCGCACTGTCCCAAAGATCCCGGCTCCACACCAATGTCTCGACTCCATCCGCCGCTGCCCGAGCCTTAAACCCCGGCAAATCCATCAATCCACCAATCCAGTCCCCGGAAGTGAGCAAAATCGACTTATTTTCCTCCGTAACGAGACGAACCTTCCCCACGACGATCAAGACTATTTCATCAGCATTTTCGTCGCCCCAAATGGGATTTCCCAATCGATACCGACGCAGATCAGCTTGATCTCTGAATCGAACTTGCTGTTCTGGAGTTAGGAACGAGAGCGGGGGCAGATCCCAGGAAATATTCGTAGTGGTTTCGGTGGTAATCATAGGTGGGCGACGAAAGGGCGATCGGGAGATTATCGGTGAGGATGAGAATGATTAAAGGGATAAACAACTAGTCGCCAACTTGGAGTTTCACATCCATTTTTTGCATCTTTTCCGATAACCAACGCTCGAACAACTCATTGCGTAAGGTCTGCTGAAGCTGAGCATCATCCATAGACGCTTCTAAAAACTCTTCGACACGGAACAATCCCCATTTTTCCTCTAGCTCCAAGGGGCCAATCAACGATCCAGGTTTTGCTGCATCGATTTGAGCGCGAATGATATCGGGCAATGTGCCTCGGCTCACGGGACCCATCATGCCATTGACCATTTTGTCATCCGTAATAGAATGACGGCGCGCGAGTTCTTCGTAGGTGGCGGAGGCTTCCTGAATTTGGGTTTTTAGCTCTTCCGCCAAATCTTTATCGTCAACAATGATGCGGGATAGGATAACCCGATCGAGGAATAATTTCCGCTCGATAAAATATTCCTGAACCTTGTCTTCACTCACAGCCATCTTCAATTTTTCGACTTTGAAGTTGCCCGCAATTTGTTTGTGGAAGCTGGAATAGTCAGAGCCATTTTTCTTGAGCCATTCTTGAAATGCGGTTGCATCACTGAGTTGTTGCTGAAGACGGAAGTCAATAATGGCCT
>JANXNM010000857.1 GCA_025354065.1 Synechococcales cyanobacterium 340R_concoct_173_sub
GATTGACTCAATTGAAGCAAGTTTACGGCCCGGTTCCGGTACAGGTCGAAGTATCCTCACCCTACGAATTAAAGAATCCAATCCGATCGCCGGAAACATCAGCATCGACAACTATTCATCCCCCAGCGTCGGCTCAGAACGTTTTGGCGGCGGTTTGACCTATCGCAACGTCACAGGTCTAGGCGACGAACTCAGCGCGGCCTACAACCGATCGTTCCCCGGCGGCTCCAATGCCCTCGACTTCAGCTATCGCCTGCCCGTCAATGCAATGAATGGCACGGTCCAATTGCGAGTTGCCCCAAGTAATAGCAAAGTCATTGAACAGCCGTTCGATAGCTTAGACATTCGCAGCAATACAGAACTCTATGAATTGAGTTATCGTCAACCCCTGATTCGTAATCCCCGCGAAGAATTTGCACTTTCCCTGGCCTTTGCAATTCAAAATGGTCGCACAACAATCAGTGGCATTCCGTTGACAACTGTGGGTAGTGGAACTGATATTGATGGCCAGGGCCGGACTCGCATATTAAAATTTGGCCAGGACTATACAAAACGCGACAGGTCAGGGGCATGGGCATTACGATCGCAATTTAGTCTCGGACTCAACGCCTTTGGTGCCACCGTCAGCGACACCTCCAAACCCGACGGTCGGTTCTTCAGTTGGTTGGGGCAAGTCCAACGAGTTCAACGCCTCAGCACTAATCAATTGCTAATTGCTCAAGCTGATGTACAGTTATCGCCCGATCCACTATTGCCCTCCCAACAGTTTGTGATTGGCGGCGGACAGTCATTGCGCGGTTATCGTCAGAATTTACGATCGGGTGATAATGGTATTCGTCTATCTCTCGAAAATCGTATCGCCATTCAACGCAATGAATTCGGAAATCCAATTTTCCAGCTTGCACCCTTTGCCGATGCAGGCTGGGTTTGGAATCAATCTAACAATACAGCTCAGTTAGCCAATGAAACCTTTTTAGCCTCTGCTGGACTAGGAATCATTTGGGAGCCAATTCCTCGGATGTTGGTCCGGGTAGATTATGCGATTCCGTTGATTTATAACAGCGATCGCAGAGAAAACGCTCAAGATCGTGGGTTGAATTTCAGTGTAGGTTACAGCTTCTAACAGTGAAAAGCGTTGTGAAGTAAAGTCCCTCATCCAGCATCCTGTAACCATTGGATCTGAATTTAGCTGATGATTCAAACACGGTGTATCGATTTATAAAATGGCTTCTTTACAACAGTAGCCGGATAGAGTTTTCCACGAATTTCGACCTCTAAAACTGTTCCGACTTTCGCGAGTTTAGTCGGAACATAGGCTAGCGCCACAGGGTATCCCAGCGTTGGCGACAGCGTGCCACTAGTGACAATGCCAACTTCCACACCTGCATTCATAACTTTGTAATCATGTCGGGCGATATTGCGGCCTTCAAGCTGTAAACCGATCAATCGTTTAGTTACGCCTTGAGATTTCTGAGACTCTAGAACCGATCGGCCCATAAAATCGCCCTTATCCAAATGAACTAACCAACCCAAACCCGCTTCCAGTGGCGAAATGCTGTCATTCATATCCTGACCATACAATCCCATCGCCGCCTCCAATCGCAGAGTATCCCGCGCCCCCAATCCACAAGGCACAACCCCAGATTCAATTAGTGCAGTCCAAAGCGATCGGCCCACTTCTTTTGAACATAACAATTCAAATCCATCTTCTCCCGTATAGCCCGTCCGTGCCACAAAAACGGATTCGCCCTTGTAACTAGCATCGCCATGTTCAAAGGCTTTAACCCGATCGAGTTTTTTTTGTAAAATGCGTTCAACATGACCTGCGGCTTCTGGTCCTTGCACGGCAATCAAGACTTTAGAGGGCGATAAATCTTCAAATTCAAGCTGATTTAAATCCAAATGTTGTAACATCCAATCTTTGTCTTTATCAATAGTGGCTGCATTGACGATCGTGACCCAAGACTGCCGATCGCCTTCACCCCCTTGATAATAAAAAATCAAATCATCAATAATCCCGCCTTCAGAATTCAGCAGAACCGTATATTGGGCCTGACCCGGTTTCAGTCTCGACAAATCTGACGGGACAAGCGTTTGAATTTGGTCTAAGACATTGCCTTTGAAGGTAAACGTACCCATATGGGAAATGTCGAACATCCCCGCACTATTGCGAACCGCCTGATGCTCTAGGGTGATACTGCTGAATTGTACGGGCATCTCCCACCCCGAAAAGCCAACAGCACGGGCACCACCCATCAAGTCGAAAAGAGGAGTGCGTTTGAGATTCTCTGTCATAGTGAGTCCTGGTAAGGCTTGGTAAATATGCTAATGATAGGTTTGGTCCGAGTGTTTTGGATCCTTTTGGGTTTAAGCTTTCTTATTGTATAAAACCAAGTTACTTCATGATTCATACCACTGCAATTCTCGCCATGAGTGCCGACGGAAAACTGACGGACTATAGTAAAGCGCCCTCTAATTTTGTCTCTAAAGACGATCAAGATCATCTGGAAAAACAGATTGCCCAAGCGGATGCGGTTCTGTTTGGTGCGGGAACTCTGCGGGCCTATGGGACCAGTATGTCAGTCCGATCGCCTGAACTTATCCAAGCCCGCCGCGATCGAACTCAGCCTGACCAGCCTTTACAAATTGTCTGTTCCCAAAGTGCTGATTTAGATTCAAGCTATCCATTTTTCTCCCAGCCTATTCCCCGTGGATTGTTAACGGATGCTGTGGGGGCGCTGAAATGGGGCGATCGGCCTGAATTTGATGTGGTACTGGCGGCGGAAACCTCGCCGTTTGACTGGCGGGTGATTTTTACAGAATTAGAGGAATTGGGAATCAAAAAATTGGCCTTGTTGGGGGGCGGACAACTCATGGGATCGCTCTTTTGTGCTGGTCTTGTGAATGAGTTGTGGCTAACGATTTGTCCATTAATTTTAGGAAACCAACTATCCCCAGCGCCCGTTGCTGGGCAGGGATTCTTAATTGAAAATGCACCCAAGTTACAGTTAATCCAATCACTCGTTGTCAAGGATGAAATATTTTTACATTATAAAATCAAATAAAGTTAAGTAAATCTCGGATTCTTTTACCTCTATAAAATTCTGGATAGCTCTTAGATTTTAAGGGAATCCGTTATGCTAGAACTAGAGATTTTCAGTTTTTTTGGGTGGGTTCAAATGGTTAGAAGTGTAGCGCGACGTAAAATGATTGGTAGTCAAAACCTATCGGATCTCTATCTGCTATTGGCTTTGCTGGGACTTCCGATCGTACTGTTACTCTACTGGCTGTTGCAAGGCGCAAATCCCAACTGGGCTACACAGGTAATTAGTTTAGTCCCCGGCTCCACCGCACGCCAATCAGTAAGTAATTCGGGTGCAACGGGTACAAAAACGATCAAAGTACTACAACCCACCCATCGCGCCATTTGTGAAACAGGACGAGATAGTCTAAATGTTCGTCCAAATGCAAGTTTTTCCAAGCCGATCGCGGTCATTCCCTGCGGAGATGCCGTTGCCATTACGGGCGCTCCGGTCTGGCGTGAGGGTGAATCTTGGTCGCCCTTGGCGTATCGAAATGTTCAGGGTTGGTCGGTAAGTCGGTTGTTACGGAAAATTTAGAATTGAAGAATGGTTAACGATTGTAGTTTCCCGTTGTTATCTAATCGTTCAATAACAACAGGAAATACCATTTATTCAAGTCATATCTTGAAACAACGGAGTACTAAGATATCGTTCACCGAAGCTTGGCTGAATCATCACAATTAATTTGCCAGCATTCTCAGGTCGCTGACCAATCACGATTGCCGCTTTCATCGCTGCACCTGCCGAAATTCCTGATAGTAATCCCTCTTCTCGCGCCATTCTTCGACTAAAGGCAATAGAATCCTCATCACTCACCACTATCACTTCATCAATCATCGCCGTATTCAAAACCGACGGCACAAACCCTGCTCCAATGCCTTGAATCTTATGTGGACCTGGTTTTCCACCCGACAATACAGGGCTATTTGTGGGTTCGACTGCGATCGCTTTGAATTCGGGTTTGCGGACTTTAATCACTTCAGCAATCCCAGTCAACGTTCCGCCCGTACCCACTCCAGAAATCAAAAAGTCCACTTGCCCATCCGTATCATTCCAAATTTCTTCAGCGGTAGTGCGACGATGAATAGCGGGATTGGCTGGGTTGCGGAATTGTTGCAGCATATAGGCTCCAGGAGTCGTATCAACAAGGCGTTGTGCCCGTTGAATGCAACCAGACATGCCTTCACTTCCCGGTGTAAGTTCGAGTTCAGCACCATAAGCTCGCAGCATCGATCGGCGCTCAGAACTCATCGTTTCAGGCATGGTCAAAATCAAGCGATAGCCTTTTGCTGCTGCAACCATCGCTAAAGCAATTCCAGTATTCCCAGACGTGGGTTCCACGAGAATAGTTTTACCGGGAGTAATGAGTCCTTCTTTTTCTGCCGACTCAATCATACTAATGCCGATGCGATCTTTCACCGACGACGAGGGGTTCATACTTTCGAGCTTGACGACAATTCGGGCGACGCAGCCTTCGGCTTGGGGAATACGATTCAGTTGAACGAGGGGCGTGTTACCGATTAGTTGGGTGATGTTTTCTGCAATTCTCATAATGTTGAGTGTAGGGGTAAATGCAATTTAGATTAAATGTAATACATCAAATTGAGTTCGCGCTTAGCTTGGGTCCGATCGCTTAAGTCTTGTAAACTATAGCGTTCGAGAACGGCTTGAGCGGCTTGATTGGCTTCTTGCCAGAGTTCGTCGATGACGACGGATTCTAGTAATGTATTTTGGCATTTCGGGTCTTGTTGTTCAATCCCGTCTAAACAACTAAGAATTTCAAATAGTGAAATTTGACGAGGATCTTTCACTAGAATATATCCGCCTTTTGCACCGCGCAAAGCTCGAACTAATCCGGCACGACGAAGAATAGCGAGAAGTTGTTCTAGATAGCGATCGGGAATGTTTTTTTCAGAGGCAATCTTCCGAATCTGAATCGGCTCGCCGCTCTGATAATGAACAGCAAGCTCTAGGAGTGCGAGAAGTGCATACTCGCTTTTACAGGACAGTTCCATGGCAACTTCTATGCAACATCCAATTCGACATCTACAGTATACCCCGGTTTTCCGAACGGGATTAAGTGGATTGAAATATTTGAATAGACCTCGTTGGGATCAAAAATCTCGATCCCCCTAAATCCCCCTTAAAAATGGGGACTATGAGTTTTATTCCAGTTCCCCATTTTATTCTGCCTCCCCTTCTTATTCCAGTTCCCCCTTTCTAAGGGAATTAGGAGGATCGAGTCTCGATCGTCACAACATTAACTTTTAAGACTTTTAAACCCCTTTCTTACGCCGTAACGTTTGCTGAGATCTTCGCGGTTGCGATCGATTCTACTAAGCTACGGACGACTGCAATCATGGCAATCTCGCTGTTGAGTTGATGAATGGCCGATCCAACCCCAACGCCTGCTGCACCGGATGCGATCGCCAAAGGAGCTGTGACACTGGAAATTCCTGAGGCACAAAGCACAGGCACCGACACCGCACGGGAAATTTCGTATGCGGCAGCTAGAGTGGGTGCAGCTTTTTCGATTAAGCCCAAAACACCTGCACTCGTTGGAGCCGAGGACGTACCGCCTTCAGTTTGAATCACATCTGCACCCGCATCGACCAAGGCTTCAGCCAAAGCGACTTGCTCGGATAATGCCAAAACGTGAGGGACCGTGACCGACAGCATCACCGTTGGCAGCAATGCACGAGTTTTGCGGGTGAGTTCTAGAACTTCCGCTGCGCCAAAGGTCCGGCCTTGTGCGTAGAAGCTATCGAAGTTGCCGATTTCAATCAAGTCTGCGCCTGCATCAATGGCCATGACAAAAAGTTCTGGGTCTACGGCGGAAACACACACAGGAAGGCTGGTTGTCGCTTTAGCCATCCGAATTAAGTCGGCATCTGCTGCAATGTCCACAAAGGTCGCGCCGCCGAGTTCCGCTGCTTTAATGACCGCTGCAACATTAGTACGATCGAAATTTTGCAGTCCGCTAATTACCTTGAGGGCAGTGCGATCGGTGAGGGCGCGGTGGAGTGAAGGAAGAAGGGTCATAGGAAATCCATAGGTATAACGGTCTAGCCATTTTAGAGCCTCAGGGCAACAGGCTGTAAACTCTACCCAAAAGAAATTCCGATGTCTCTTCCTACTTGCGATCGTAGCCCTCAAGTTAATGTTCTATACACATTCAGATCCGCACCCGATCGTAGGTT
>JANXNM010000862.1 GCA_025354065.1 Synechococcales cyanobacterium 340R_concoct_173_sub
AAGACGATGCAACGGTTGTTTATTCAATCATCTTCAAGACTCCCAAGGATGTAGACCCCGCCAAATCTCAACGCTTACTCGTTACGCAAACTGACAAACAAAAATCCGATCAGGGTGTTGTCCGCCATGGTCCACTAACAACTGAAACGGGTTCAGCTTGTCAATTGCCATCTACTGCTGCGGTCTCTACATCTGTCGGTTGGTTCAATGATCCCACTAACACCTCAATAGTCCGTAAAAACTTTCAAGTGGATGTTTTGGTTGTGCCATACAGCGCAAAATCTGTTGCCACTACAATTGAATTCCATCAAGATCGTGAGATAAGTAAAGGAAATAAATGGGGTGCATGGTTCCGCAATGACTTGGAAGTGTTTCCCGGTCCTCCCTTCCGGTTTAATGGTGCCATGCATACGGAAGGTAATTTGATTGTTGGAAGTAACGACAATAAATCGGACAGGTTTCAATCGTATTTGATTAGTTCAAAATACTCCTGCCTGTATCCTTCGATCGATAACTCTGAAATCTCAATTACAACGGGGAGTGCGGACGACAAGTTTCAAGGTGTCATCACTGCTGCCGGAACAATGGGACTTTTACAGGATAAACCAGGGGGTGGATTCATACCGCATTATCAGGCAAGTGGGCAGCCTAACAATAGTATTACTATTAACAGTGGTAATGATACGAGTACGGCTGCATCGGTTAAGGATGTTTTCAGCGATCCAGTTGCTATTCTGACTGAAGACAAGCGACAAACTCAAAAAGATGGAACAGGTACTTTTGCCAATCCAAAAAATAATTCAAAAAACTATCAAGCTCCGGCCTACGATAATAAACTTCAACAGCGAATTCAGTTTAAAAGGGAGGCAACTCCCTATATCGACGATTTGTCAAGAGCTGATGGGCGTTGGGGACCAAAGCCAACTTTTCCCTCGTCTACTACTACCACTTCTGATGGAAGTACAGTTGCGACATCCATGCCAGTTCCTAATCGTGATGACGTGGCTAAAACTGGTTATGGGTATGCAATTCCGCCTGCTAACAGTTATTTGACTGCGGCTAATACCTTTACTCCAAAAGCGGACGCAAAAGACCTTACGGATGAGAGTGTTGGGGCTGACGGATATTGGGAGGCTCGTGCCCGAAATGAGGGGCTTCGTATTTTAGTGGGTGAGCGTTTGGAGTTGGGAAATCCCTTCGGTTGGGTCACTCCGCGAGATGGTAACGGTGACGGATATATTTCCTCTGATCCAACGGGAATTAATGAACGTGAGGGCGATCCGCTTTATCCGCCTGAAGTTAAGCCATATCCTGTCAGAGATGTCGCTACTACTATTTCTCATGTTCAGCAGCAGCATAGAACCTTACGTGATAATTTAGCGGCTGTTCAGGCGACCGCTCTGTATCACACTGACTTTATTAATAAAGGGTTAGGTGCAGATTATCCGTTTGCTTGCTTAGCGACAACGGCTCACCCAGGGACTCCGACCACCTTGCGTCAGTCCACTAACTTTGTCCCGACCCGATTTAATACATCTGCAACTGAGTCGGTTGATTTGTTGTCAGACTTTTTCTCGGGGCGC
>JANXNM010000112.1 GCA_025354065.1 Synechococcales cyanobacterium 340R_concoct_173_sub
CTCTTATAGACCTCAGCCTGAGCTGGATAAGCCCCAATCAGACTATCTAGATAACGAGATTCAAACTTGTGGGTATCTTCTGCCAATACCGTCAAATCGCTTACGCCGTAGTAGCTGGCTCCCGCTTTAAATACATCGGTAAACGCCAGCGCTGCTAGGGTTGTATAGCCTCCCGCACTGCTGCCATTAATCACCAACCGATCGCCATCCACTCGGCCTTGGTCCGCCAAATATTTCGCCCCATTCGCACAATCGGCTACATCCACAATGCCCCAATTGCCATCAAGTCGCTGACGATACACTCGACCATAGCCTGTACTTCCGCCATAGTTGACATCCAAAATTCCAAAGCCCCGACTCGTCCAATATTGCACCCGCAAATTAAATGATGCCTCCGTCGCTGCTGTCGGACCACCATGACTTTTCACCAACAGCGGAGGCCGTTCATCAGAACCTGCTTCAAAATCACCATTGGTCGGCGGATAGTAAAATCCATGGGCTGTTAATCCACTTTCCGTCGGGAATTCTATTGGCTCTGGAATGGACAAATACTGCGCGTCTACGGATAGCGTGCTGGCCTTGCGAATCACCGTAATTTTCCGCGTCTCTAAATCCATCGTCACTAGAGCAGTTGGCTGAGTTGCGGATCCCCCTTGAAAGGCTAAGGTCCGATCGCCCACCCGCAGACCAGAAATTGAACTGTAAGGCGTAGGAATCTCAACTAGCTCCAAGGTTTTGAGATTAAGACTGGCCAACTTTTGGAGACCATTTTCGCTGTAGGTTGCAATTAGCTCGTTCGCATTACGTAGTCCATAACTCGACATGCCAAAAACCCATTGGGGTTGCCCGAATTCAGCTTCTTGGGAGCAAATAGCTTCGATTTCACCGGGATGACGTGGGTTATCTACCAGATTCGCCGGATGCCAACGATAAAGATTCCACCAGCCCGTCCGATCGCTGACAAAATACAATATTCCGTCATCAGCCCACAGCGGCTGAAAAATCGATTCGCTGCTGCTGCCTGCAATTAAATTAGGCGTGCCGATCGTGCCATCGTCTTTAATCTCCCCCATCCACAATTGCGTCCCTTCCCACGGCATTCTCGGATGATCCCAAGTCAGCCAGACTAAAAATTTCCCATCCGCACTCAAACAAGGTGAGGCATAAAAATCATGCCCTGTAGCGAGAACAATCTGCGGGGCATTAGGATTTTTAAGATCGATCGCCACTAGTTCATTTTTGGGTTCATGAGCCTCAGCATTGGTGTGATCTTCGCGAACCGTAATTAATCGATCGCGGCCCGCATCCAAAATAAAATCAGCATAGCGATAGGAACTTTCCGTCGTAATTGCCTTTGGCTCAGCGTCTGTCGTAATTTTGTAAATCTGTTGATCGATGTAATTCACCGCATAAAGCTGATTATCGATCGCCAGAAATGCCCCACCGCCATATTCATGAACTCTTGTCCGAATGTTAAAAGGCGCAGTCGTCATCTCAGAAATCAAGTTAGGATTCGATAGCAGGGACTGACAAAAGGCATTGCGTCCGGCTTCCGTCGGTCTAGATTCTGTCCAAAGTAGCCGATCGCCGTCCAGCAGAAGCGGTCCAAGCCCAATGCTCCCCGCCACAATCAGTTCAGACGTGATGGGCGATCGCCAAGTGCCAAAGGGAGCGGTTGTTTTTGTCACTGGCACTGTCATAAGTTTAAAATCCAGATTGCTGGATGGGTTATAATTACCCTATGGTACGGTATTCTCCGGGTACGATGTACTCCTAGAATCATCAGATTTAGTCGTCTTAAGAGTTTTTGTTATGTCTGTTTATATCGGTAATTTGTCTTACACCGTTACGAGTGATGAATTGACACAGGTGTTTAACCAGTATGGTGTGGTTAAACGCGTTCAGCTTCCGATGGATCGTGAAACAGGACAGGCGCGAGGGTTTGCCTTTGTGGAAATGGAGACGGATGAACAGGAAGATAAAGCGATTGAAGAATTGAACGAAGCTGAATGGATGGGCCGTGATCTGCGGGCAAGTAAAGCAAAACCCAAGGAAGCTACTACGCCTGTTATGGCAGCTGGGACTCGCCCAGTTAAGTCGGTCGATCGTCCGGTGGGCGATCGCTCCACAACGGATCGTCCAGCTCGCAATTGGGTCGATCGGAGTAATGGTTGGTCTGATGGCGGTAATGATAGCGGTACTTTTCAGCGACGTTAAAGCCGACGACGTTAGAAATGAGTTAAGTAGAACCTAGACTTAGACATCATGCGGGCAGACATCATGCGGGCTAGAGTCAGCGACGGCATTTTGTATATTCACAAAGACGATGTGCCGCCTTTTAAAAAGGGCGGTTCTATTGTGCGTAATAGTTATTTTTGGGCGATGAATTCCATATCATGTCGGGCATACCGAGAAAAAGATTGGGAATTCGAGTCGGAGGTTTGGTTTGCGTTGGCTAGAATGTTGAATTCATTTACGGAGTCGGGGTATTTAGGATTGCGAGAAACTCAGCTTGAATTTGAACCCGATGATGAAATTCCCGAATTGTTGCGATCGGCTTCCACTTGGTTGTAGAACCAATTCACTTATAGAACCTATTCAATATTTGGCATAGACGTATATTCCCATCATTACCGCCGCTTATCAACATCCAACTTTCAGGGCTGAATTTCACAGATAGTACTGAGTTAAAAGTCTCAAGTATGGAACTAATTCTATTCTTGTAGATATCCATACAATTATCTTCATGACCAGCTACAACAAATCTATCTTCTTTGTTGAAATCAATACATAAAATAGCTTTGTCACATCCGCTTAATGACATGATTAAATCACCTGTTTGCGAATTACAGATATTGACATTGCCGCAATCATCTCCACTAGCAATTAGCTGTCCGTTAAAGCTAAATGATAGCGTTCTTGTAATATGTTTTTGTGCTAAGTTTAAAACAGATTTTTTTGAATCCAAATCCCAGATCAATATTTTTCTGTCATCAGATGCACTTACTAGTGTTTTATTGTTAGGACTTAGTGAAATAGCGCATAGAGTCTTATTATGCCCTTTGAGAATGAAAGACTTCCTGTCATCATCTAAATTCAATACGTGAATAGTTCCATTCGTGTCGCCAATAACGGTAAAGGATGGGTCTTGGCTCAGGACAGTACTCCTTACACTACCAATAAACTTAGTGAACTTACTTTGAGATAAATCTGAGTTCTGTACGTTTAAGCCTCTCAAGCTAGCATTGTCAAAATCTGCTCCTTTCATGGATACATTCTGTAAAAATTTACCTTCTAAGTAGGATTTATTGCCCCCCAGCATTAGCGTAATAATGTTGCCACCATAGTATGAGAGGTCATCTGCTTCCAATACCAAAAGGTTTTCTAGATGTGTGTCAAGAGACTTTACTGTATTAGTTATTGGAGATATCATTTCAATAACTGCTTTGATTAATATTTGTACTCCAAAGCCCGATCGAAACACTCCTAACTTCTCCGTCACAAACCCCTTTAGCGGAGCAACAGCCCTACCACCAAAGTATTCCGACCAAGTATGCGCGCGCGGTTCCAAAGACCGATCGATTCCTGACTTCACCTGTGCCAACTCCAGAAAATCAGGAGCCAAAGCCTCCAACTCCGCCGCAAACTTAAACGCCACAAAAAATTCTAAAAGCGATCGATGCGCTGGACTATAATCCCCATCCGCATTCCGAATCAACATTGTTTGCCCCATCATATCGTAATGCTAATGATCGAGATCCTTCTCCTCCTAAACCGCCGCACCAAATAACTTCCGAATCCGATCGGGAAACTCACGATAATTAATCGACATCCGATCGGTAGACAACATTTCCCAAGACAATTCACACAGAAAATACAACTTATCCGCCATCGACGTAAACGTCCGCTCCGCCTTAATATCCCGCTCCATCTTGCGCCGCACCGCATACAAATACACCCGCGACATATCCACAGGTTTACCCGCCTCAATATCTGGCAACGCTTCCAAAATCAACTCCGTCATCACAGGCCGCCGTGCCAAATCCAACAAGTGCGCATTTCCCATTACTTGTTCTACCGTTGCCGCTGAGGATTGCAATAGCAACACCGATCGGATTTGGTCATCTTCAAACTTCTCCAACTCCAACACTTCAAATTGTGGAGTCTCTCCCGATAGTCCTCGCGTTGACGCTTGCAATTCAGCATTCAAGAGCGATCGCCCCTCCCGCGCCTCCGGAAAATGCTCCGTCCGACAGGTCAAAATAACCTTAGAACCCGGAACCACCACCTTCGCCAACTCCCAAAAATTATTAATCATCTGCTGCCGATCGACCCTTGCAGCCATCTCATCAAAGCCATCAAAAATCAATAGCAGCTTCCCCATCCGATTCAATTGCTCAAACGCCGAATACCCCGGAATCGGAATCTCATGCTTACGAAAAAAGAACTCCGAAAACAACGACTCCACACTCACCGCCTTCGCATAATCTCGCAACGGAATCACAATAGGCAACCTCGGACGCACCATTCCCGCCGCACTCGCCTTTATATATTTCTTCAACGCAAGCGCCGCATAATGCAACGCAAACCAAGTCTTCCCAGTCCCAAACTCCCCCAACACCGACAAATGTTCCTTCGCTGGATCATCCAACCACCGATCGACATATCCCTCAATCCAACCATCACTATCCCCATAGCGACTCACCCCCAACCGTTGATGACTCACAGAATCCACCTCCTCCTTCACACAAGCTAACGGGACATATCGATCGAGAATCCCCCGCTGCTTAATCTCCGCCTCCAACCAACTCACATATCCCGAAAAATCAGC
>JANXNM010000121.1 GCA_025354065.1 Synechococcales cyanobacterium 340R_concoct_173_sub
CCAATGAGTAATACGATCGTTTTGCTTCAACACTCACAATCCAAATCTTCGGATGAAACACAATCAAATCGACCATTCCCCGCACCAATAAATCACCATCCTCCGACAGTAATTCCACTTTCTTCTCAGCCATGACATAAAACGGATCCCGATAAAATCCTGCTAATCGTAAAATGGGAGATAGTACTACCATTTTAACGATCGGTTCCAATAAGTCATAGCGAGAAAGATGCAAAAAATCGACCTTTACTTCTTCCAGGACAGTACTTGCTTCAGCTTCCAACTCTGGCACATCATCTTGCCATTCCCGAAAGAATAGATAGTCCAACTCTGGAACCAACCCAAAGCTTTCCCTCAGTTGAGTCAATGTCACATCCTCTGCTTGCCAGACTCCAACCATCTCGGCCTCCGATCGCTCGCCTCTATTATAATCTCTATTCTAAATTCTCCTTTTCCCAATTTAAGCCCCCTAAACTTGGAAGTTGCGATTTACTAAAGATGAGGCTTCGCCAACGATCGCAGTCGGCTGGTCCCGTTGGGTTCATAACGGCTATAAAATTTGATTCTGGCTTTGAAATAATTCGATTTAGTGATGTCAGATATGAATAGATAACGATTGAGATTCAATTTAATGATGAAGCAATTCTGCAAATCAATAGGGATTATAGAGTTGGTAACTTAGAGATAGAATTATTATTTGATTTTGTTCAGAATGATTTTTGTCCTAAATCTAGGCTGGATGATTTCATGATTGTAATTAATGAAGCTAAAAAACTTGTAACTCAAAGCTAAACGTCTTAGACGTAAGAATATTTAAGGTATTCAGATACGTGAGAGATCATTTTTCTATTCCTTTTCTAATTGCGATCGAAGATTTTAAATTTCAGCGATTGCTTTTGAATGGGATGGTGTTGGATGTGATCGTTGTTTTTTGAAGTTGGGATCGGTTTTGGGTCGGGATGGTATTGGGTATGATCGTTATTCTTTTTGGAAAAGGCGATTGCTGTTTAGTTATGAGTTGGTGTTGGAGGCGATCGTTGTTTTTGATAAGGGGCGATCGCTTTTTGATTGAGATGATCTATAGGGGGCGATCGTTGTTCTTTTGTGAAGAGGCGATCGCTTTTGAGTGGGATGGTGTTGGGGGCGATCGGTTTAAGTACGCGCTTTAGAACCGAAGGCCTACGATCGAAGGCTCACACCTTTTCCTGAATCAAATACCCACATCGATGTTCACCACCCACCAACCAATGAGTACGTTCCACTTGGCTACCATAAAGGGCGATCGCAAACATCTTCAATTCATGGCCGCACACATTCGGAAACGTCTCCGCAATATGAGAAATCGCGCAGTTGTATTCAGTTAAAACATATTTACAAATGCCACTCTCATCCACCAGATGACTCTCCGCCATATAGCCCTCTTGAAGCCTGAGCTTGACCAACGCCTGCACCCGATCGCTCAAGCTTCCCGTCCCAATCCGATCGCGATAGGCCAACGCCTTACGTTCCCACTGATGCCGCAAAATTGAATCCATCTGCTCCGGACTCATCTGATCCGCTAACGATCCTAGCAACGACACCGCAAACTCATCCGAACGATCGGGCAACTGCGATCGGCCTTTACGACTCAGTGCATAAAGATGATTCGGTCGTCCCGCTCCCCCATGTAGCACCCGATGCTCTATTAACCCATCCGTTTTCAAATCCTTCAAATGTCGCCGGATGCCTTGAGCGCTCACCTGTAACTGCTGCGCCAAATCCGAAGCCGAGACCTCGCCCTGCTTCAGCAACATCTGCAAAATATCCTGTTTGGTTGAAGGCTGTTGGATTTGGGTCATGGGAAAAAAGTCCAGGCTCACAGCAACAGAAGGACACCGAAATAAAACCAATCATAACTTTGACAACATCTATGTTGTTAAAGTACACTAAAGTCTATCTGAAATTTAGACAACATTAGTGTTGCTTTAATTATAAGATCAACACTTGCTGTTGTTTATCCTCAAATGTTGCGATAGGGTCATGAATCAAGCCTCCGAGAAAAACCTCGACCTCATGAAGAGCTTTGCCGAAAGTTATGCAAAGCGCACCGGAACGTATTTCTGCGTGGATCCGGGTGTTACGGCAGTTGTCCTAGAAGGACTTGCTAAACATAAAGAAGATTTGGGGGCTGCACTCTGTCCTTGTCGCCACTACGAAGATAAGGAAGCTGAAGTCAAAGCAACCTATTGGAATTGCCCCTGCGTGCCCATGCGAGAGCGAAAAGAATGTCACTGTATGCTCTTCCTGACCCCCGATAATGACTTCGCGGGAGACATGCAAAGCATCACCACTGAGGAGATTCGCACGCTGACTGCCCAGGGTTAATTGCCCTACTCCGATCGTCCATTTGTGTCATCCCAACCCAGCAAACCCACCATGACTTCTACGGTTCAAACCCTCGTCAACCAACCTTATAAGTACGGCTTCGTCACCGATATCGAATCCGACACGATTCCTCGTGGTTTGAGTGAAGATATCGTTCGTTTAATTTCAGCGAAAAAGGAAGAACCCGACTGGATGCTAGAGTTTCGGCTCCGGGCATATCGTCTTTGGTTGACGATGGAAACACCGGAGTGGGCACATGTGGACTATCCCGCGATCGACTACCAAAACATCATTTATTACTCGGCTCCTAAGGTTCAAGCCAAAAAGAATAGCCTTGATGAAGTCGATCCGGAATTGTTGGCAACCTTTGAAAAACTAGGAATTTCCCTGTCTGAACAAAAGCGCTTAACTAACGTAAATGTGGCAGTAGATGCGATTTTTGATAGTGTTTCTGTGGCGACAACCTTTCGGGAAAAACTCGCAAAGGATGGTGTGATTTTTTGCTCCATCTCTGAAGCAGTGAAAGAACATCCTGAGTTGATTAAAAAATATTTGGCAAGTGTGGTGCCGATCGCGGACAACTACTACACGGCATTGAATGCGGCTGTTTTCAGCGACGGCTCATTTGTATATATTCCAGAGGGTGTGAATTGCCCCATGGAATTGTCTACTTATTTCCGCATTAACAATGGAGATTCGGGTCAATTCGAGCGCACATTAATTGTGGCTGAAGCAGGCTCAAAGGTCAGCTATCTGGAGGGTTGTACAGCGCCAATGTATGACTCCAATCAATTGCACGCAGCGGTTGTGGAAATTGTGGCGATGGATGATGCCGATGTTAAATATTCCACGGTACAGAATTGGTATGCAGGCGATAAAGATGGGATTGGTGGAATTTATAACTTTGTAACTAAGCGTGGGCTGTGCAAAGGGAAGAATTCCAAGATTTCTTGGACTCAAGTAGAGACGGGATCGGCTATTACTTGGAAATATCCGAGCTGTGTTTTGGTGGG
>JANXNM010000797.1 GCA_025354065.1 Synechococcales cyanobacterium 340R_concoct_173_sub
TGCAAAATCTCCAACATATCCCGTGTCGGACCACCACCATGATCGCCAACTCCGGGTAAATACAAACAATTTTGCAATCCCGATCGCGTCGCAAATTCCCAACAATAATCACTCATCTTAATCGGATCAACCCACTCCCCAATCGGCGCAGACATCAATGCCAACACCGTTGAACCATCCGGCGCAATCCAATTGAATACCTCATGGGGATATTTAGTGGTGTCATTCCAACGCAGCTTTTGGGTACCAAAAAAATCAATCCCACCCAACTTAAAAAACTGTGGCAATTGTCCACAAAACCCAAACGTATCAGGCAACCATGCCACCCGACTCATTGCCCCAAACTTCTCCAAATAATACCGCTGACCATACAAAATCTGTCGTGCAATCGACTCACCCCCAATCAAATTCATGTCCGGTTCCACCCAAAGCCCACCGATCGCTTCCCATTGCCCCGATCGCACTTTAGATTGAATTTTCGCAAATAGTTCAGGTCGATTCTTCTCAAACCATTCATACAAAACAGGAGTAGTATGTCCAAAAATTAAATCAGGAAACTCCTCCATCAAATTCAGCGCAGAAACAAATGTCCGTTCTGCCGCCTTCCAAGTCTCATCCACCGTCCAAAGCCACGCCAAATCCAAATGAGCATGACCTAAACATTGAATTTTATATTGCTTAATCCGATCGCTCCACTGCATCAACATCAATTGAATCGCCGCCAAATCATTAAAATCATCTAACGCACTCAATTTACTCGCTAAAACACAAACCTCATCCGGATAAAATGCCGTAAGAAATTTCCAAACAATCTCCACCTCATCCGCCACGAAACCAGCATCCACCGCCCCATTCGCCGCCTCAAAGATCAACGACGATCGCATCAATGCCCCAATGTCATGACCCGGACTCACCAGCTTTAATCGAACTTCAATCGCTGTTTCATGACTCGTAATTTCAGGGCTTGCGATCGCCTGACTCAAGACAACCCGACAGGTATGATCAAACAAATCTCCACTTTGAACCAGAACTCCTGCCACAAACACTTCCGCCGTCTCCGCCCACCACGTCAACCCAAGGCGCGCAGTCATTACCGTACAAGACTCTGGCAGCGTGACATGCTGAACCAATTCAAATAATTCTCGCCCCTTAGCCCAAGTAATTTGTCCTTTTTCATTCAATGGAATCGGAACGCCATCCACCGATCGCCAACCCGCCATCACATCTACAACGCACCGCGATCGCAACCGCTCTACCAAAACTTGAAGAAAATCCATCGCCGACCCAACAGAGAAAATCAACTTTGCCACCGATTAGCTTTGTCATAGTACGTTACATAC
>JANXNM010000376.1 GCA_025354065.1 Synechococcales cyanobacterium 340R_concoct_173_sub
ATTACGGCAATACTCATGATGCTTGTTCAAATTAAGATGTTATGTCCAGTTTTATTGTAATCGATCGTAGTCCATGACATGAAACGGCTTAAATCGTTCACCATTCAACATTCTTCACCGATCGTAACCAATAGGTTTTCATTTCACCTTTCCCCTTAATTATCACCGTCCCACGAGATTCACAATCATAATGCGATCGGACTTTCTGATAAAACGATTCGCTAATATGAATTTCACCCGGTTTCCCATGGGACTCCATCCGTGACGCAACATTCACCGTGTCGCCCCACAAATCATAGGTAAACTTCTTAATCCCAATCACACCCGCCACTACAGGCCCACTATTAATCCCAATCCGAATATCAAACAACTCTCCCAAAGATTCATTGATTCGCTGCAATTCCGATCGCATCTCTAAGGCAAATTTTGCCACCGAAACAGCATGTTCTGCGCTCGGTTTTGGCAACCCACCCACTACCATATAAGCATCCCCGATCGTTTTAATCTTCTCAAGTCCATGCTTCTCCGCCAACGTATCAAACGCACTAAAAATTTGATTCAGCCGAGCGACCAAATCCTGTGGTGATAGCCGACTCGACAATTCAGTAAAGCCCACAATATCAGCAAACAAAACGGTTGCTTCAGGAAATCCGTCTGCAATACAGTCTGAACTTAGTTTCAACCGATCGGCAATTGAACGTGGCAAAATATTGAGTAAAAGTTTCTCACTCTTTTCTTGTTCATTTTGAACATTAGAAAGCGCATTAGAAAGTTTCTGTAAACTCGATCGCAATCGAGCGACCGCAGGCCGAAAAATAAACAGTCCTTCTAAACCCAACAGTAACAATGTCCCGCTTAATAAAACGAACTCCAAAAGCTTGAGTTGGGAAACATTATCCTTAACCTTTTGACCATACCAAGCAATCATCTCGTCCGTTATTCGGGTGAAGTCCCGTTCTGCCTGAATCAATTGCGGCGTGCTAATGCTAGAACGATCGGTATTTCCGATGGTTCCTTGATCCACAAACCGCTGAGCCGTCCCTAAAATCTCCTTTGTCGCGGGTTCAAGCTGAGTAAATAACCCATCAACTTCACTCATATCCCGATCGCTCACCATTGCCATGATGTCATCCCGTAAAATCTCACGAGAGCCTTTCCATTTCTCAATCAATTCCTTAATCGTCTCTTGCTCCGTCGCCGTCATTGATTGCCCCGGTGCATTAGAAATATTGGAAAGTTCTTTGAGCAATCGTTGACAAATCGTTTGACGTTCTTGGGCCATACGGACAATTTTGAGATCACTTTCTTGGCGAGTCAGTTGCTTTTGAATAAGCGCTTGTCCAACGATCGCCA
>JANXNM010000393.1 GCA_025354065.1 Synechococcales cyanobacterium 340R_concoct_173_sub
AATTCTACCGATATTCATCGTTCACGGAGAAACAGCCGCATTTTTGCCCGGTTCCACTGGACTCGTCACCATCTTCCTAAATTCAACCGTGAGGGTAGAGACGATCGGGGAAATGGTCGAAGGTGCTGACCTCTTAGAAGAGATTCGGCCTACTGGGAAATTCACCGTGACCTGGCTAGATGGCACAAAGGAAGAGGGGCAACTGCCCTCATGGTTGACAGAGGATTACTTGCTGAGTTTGATTGGGAATCGATCGCCCGCCGTCGAAGCGGTTAAGCCAAGCTTTCAGTCTTTCCCATCACCAAAAGTTGACGACTCGATCGCTGGAACATGGCGCGAGTCGTTCGCAAAAAACTTGCCACCTGGATTAACTGAATCTGAATTTAAAGCCAGATACGATCTAGAGCAAACTTTGCGAGAACCATGGGTCTCTGAGCAATCGATCGAAGTCGCATCGGTGCCAGTGCCAGATAAAAAAGCTCACCCGCTTGCTGACAAGTTCGATCGGCTTGAGTCTCTTTTAGAGGGAAAAACATCCTTGCCTATCCGAGAAATTCAACGCGCTTTAAGTTGCAAATCTGAAGAGGCACAAGCGATCGCACAGATGTTTTGTGTCAGGTCAAAGTCTTTTAAATTTGTCCAGAATTCAAAACCTAATGGCACGGTGTCTAGGGCGATCGAACGGGTCTAATCCACTGTCAGAGAATCCACTGTCAGAGTGTCAGGGAATTGCCAGGTTAGAGTCTCAAACACTGTCAGGGCGGGTCTGACAGTTCTCTGACAGTGACTTCTGACAGTACATTCTGACAGTACATTCTGACAGTAAAAACTCAGCAACAAACCATTCAAAAACTCAGGCTTAAATCCATGTCGAAATTCCGAAAAATGTTAGCCGATGTCGAATATGAAACGGTACAAATTTGGTGCAAACCTGTCCCGTTTCCGGTGAAGTTTAAACTGCCAGATGGGGTTAAAGAGACGATGCCACTGGCACAAGTGAAGGCGATCGAAGGCATCCGAACTTTGCGATTTTACTCACCACCAGACATCAGGCACACGATCGAATTCCGAGGGCACTTGTGGCAAGTCACGGGCATCTATCATGAGTGCCAAATTAAAGGCAGTCCGAGTCCCGATCGGCTGCCAACTATTCTCACGCAATACCTTGGATCCGCTTAGGCTCAAGTCCCAATAAAACCCCGATCGTCTTCAGTGGCGATCGGGGTTTTGCTGTGGAGCATACTTCATTAAAATTAGGGAAGTCACCATGGATCCAATAGATTATTTAGATGCGATGGATTCGGGGGAATATGTTGCGCTGTCGGATCCGCTTTTCGGTCCGGCTGCGATCGTGTTGTTAATGATTGCGCTGGTTGCTTGGGTTTGGAATCTGGAGTCTTAGAGAGATTCTAGGCTTCACCGATAGCCGATCGTCTTCAGTGGCGATCGTAATCACGGAGTTTAGAGGTATATTCCTCGCTCAGAGTTTTTGTAAAAATGGTATAATCAGTTCTATTAATAGAACTTGGGTTCAACAACTGAAGCCGGACGAAAGAAGATTTGGAGTAAAAAAATAGCCGATCCATAATGCACTGGATCGGCTATTTTTTTCTGCTCGTCCGATAAGGCTTCAGAATTTCCTTGAGAATAAAAAATTGCGCGCCGTCATCAAAATAAACAAAGGCATGGAGAGGCAGATCGAAAGGCGGCTCTCTGATGGATCCAGTTCGCCCGGTTGGAGTGACAACGCGATCGTCTGTTGCAGAGTTCATGGTTTTCTCGTCTCACCGTGAGATTAATTAATGCGATCGGCCTAGTCAAAGTTTGGACTAAATCACTTTTGTGCTGTCTCACTCTGTAACCTTTACGGGGTAAGGTTTTCAGGTTTTCAGTAGTCCAAAAAACTTGGACTAATCGCTTGAACTTCTGTCTAATACACAGTTAACCAAGGCCAAACACATAACCGGAAACACTTACGCTGTAACGGTTTCACCGATCGACTAGTCCAACGCCAAAAACACTGGACTAGTTTTGGACTAAACGAGGGCGGTTTTTAAGACTCAACTCTAGACTGTGCGACATACTGCGATCGGAGTATATGGCAAGTCGAGACTTTGAGACTGATTCACCCGGTGATACGGTCAACTTAAGTCAACCCCGGTCAACCTATGCAACGCTTAAAACTTGCCTCTACAAAAATCCCGATCGAACTTTTGGAACGCCTCAACAGGTATACCGAGTCTACCGGGTTAACTCAATCCGCTGCGATAAGACAGGCGATCGAGCAATTCCTAGATAGTGTTGAGTCTACCGGGTTGACTAAGTTGACCGCGATTGAGGGCAGTTCTAGGCCATCTGAGCTTGTGGCAAGGGTTGACTCGGTTGACAATCGGTTGACTGAGCTTGAGGCAAGGTTGACTCAGATTGAGGGGCGATCGGCTAAACCGATCGAACCGATCGCCG
>JANXNM010000493.1 GCA_025354065.1 Synechococcales cyanobacterium 340R_concoct_173_sub
ACTAATCTAAATGCAAGAAAAAACAGTTTATATTCTAATTCCTGTCCACAATCGCCGTGAGGTTACAGTCCATTGCTTAAAACATCTTGAACAACAAGGAATACTTGATCAATATCAAGTTGTCGTAATCGATGATGGGTCCACAGATGGGACAGCCGATGCAATTGCTCGCGACTATTCTCAAGTCAGAATACTACAAGGGAGCGGGGATCTTTGGTGGACGGGGGCGATCGTTCAAGGCATGAAGTATGCCATGTCACAGGATGCAGAATATATCATCTGGCTAAATGACGATACATTGCCGTATGATGGCGCGATCGAAATGCTGGTTGCAGCCTGTCAAAAAAATATCAAGGTGATTGCGAGTGCCCAATGCTATGAAGATAACTCATTAACTCATCCTACTTACGGCGCACAAATTAAAAGATTTCTTGATATTAAATTAACGCCAACTAAACGCAATCAGATTCAAACTTGTGATGCTTTAAGTGGAAATTTAATTTGTTTTTCCAGCAATCTCATTCGATCGATTGGCTATCCCGATGCCGATCGTGTCCCCCATTATCAAGGGGATATTGTTTATACCTATCAAGGTAAAAAGTCTGGTTTTATTCCAATAGTAGTGGGAGATTCAATTGCAATTTGTGCGATGGGTCCAGGCTGGATTAATAGTCCACTCGCAATCCGAAAGCATTGGAAGAAGATGAACTCGCCCAAGTCAGATCTTTATCCATCCGCTTACTGGTATTATTGTTGGAAATTTTATGGTCTTCTAGGCATATTTCCATTCATTCTGGTTTATTTTAGACTTGCGATTGTCACGGTACTAAGCCTTGTAGTTCCAATTACCTGGTTACAACGTTTAAAGGTCTTTAAAGATCGATGGACGTAATACTCTCATCAAATCAATATTGTTCTACAGGAAATTAACGTATGAAATTCAGTGAAGTAATAGAACGATTAGGTGCTGTAAAAAGTTATGGCGATCCTAATCTAGAACTGAATGGCGTAGGGGCGATCGAAGATACTAAACCCGGTCAGATGAGCTACATTGGCAGTGAGAAATTTGTCTCTTTGATTGCTACGACCAAAGCCAGTGCATTAATCTTGCCAAAGAATGATGAATTACAAGCCTATGTCACGTCACTCGGAATTGCTTGGATGGAAGTGCCAGACCCACGATTAGCCTTTGCTCAAGCGATCGATTTATTCTATACCCCCTACAAGCCACCGATTAGAATTCATCCCACTGCCGTGATTGATCCTACGGCGAAGATTGGGAACAATGCCTCGATCGGAGCGCATGTCGTCATTGAAGCCAACGTAACTATCGGCAATGATGCTTGTATTCATCCGAATGTCGTGATTTATCCAGGAGTTTGTATTGGCGATCGCGTCACCTTACATTCAAATTGCACCATTCAAGAACGATCGCAGCTTGGCAGTGATTGTGTCATTAACAGCGGTGCAGTCATCGGCGGCGAAGGGTTTGGCTACGTACCGACAGCAGATGGTTGGGTCGCAATGCGGCAGTCAGGCTGTGTGATTTTAGAAGATAAGGTAGAAATTGGATGCAACTCAACAATCGATCGGCCTTCGGTGGGTGAAACTCGCATTGGACGCGATACCAAGTTAGACAATCTAGTCCACATTGGCCATGGGACGATCATTGGTTCCGGTTGTGCGATGGCAGCGCAGGTGGGACTGGCCGGAGGCGTTACGGTTGGGGATGGGACGATTTTGGCAGGCCAAGTTGGAGTGGCCAATAATGCCAAAATTGGTAAAGGTGTGATTGCTTCATCAAAAACAGGTATTAATGGCACGATCAAAGATGGATTAGTAGTATCTGGGAGTCCTCCTGTTGATCACAGAACTTATTTGAAAATTTGTGCAATTTACAGCAAGATTCCTGATTTGTATCAAGATGTTCGTCGTTTGAAAAAACAAATGAAAGATTTATAGAGATGGAGAGTCCGATCGGGATTAAATAAGATCGGAATTGAATAAGATCACCTTTTAGTTAAAATCCCATTTCTAACCCTCATGCCTAACCAATCGCCAGCCTCGAATGGTGGCAAACGTCCGATCGTCACTTTTGATATTTGGAGCAATCCAAGCATAACTTTTTGTCGGAAGTTGCTCTAGTAATGTGAAATGTTGGCCTAAGTGAGGAGTCTTAAAAATGAATAAAATATAGTCTTTTTGTGGATCACTATCAAGGGTAGGCGGCGCAATAAAATGAATAGTCTCATTCGACAAAATCGCCTCAACCTTTGGAGATTGAACGCCATCATTAAGCGACACTGCATAGTCTCCCCACAATCCCGCCAACCCCATAAAAGTCAGCGCCATCCAAGGTCCAAGGAAAATGCTCCAGAACCAGCGAGAAATGAATTCGGGCTGGGAAAAACTAGACCGAGTTCGCCAGAGAATCAACGGTATTAACCACCCGATCGCCAAAATAGTAATAACTGTAGCAACCGATCGAATCACATCAAGTTCAACGGAGATGATCCCCGAAAAAAGAAGAACACCTGCTGTCAACAAAATAAGAGCTAACCCAAAAAAACCTTGACTCAATTGGCCCAAAAGCTGCGATCGTCGATCCTTTCGGTAATATTCAGTGCAATGATCCAACGCAACAGCACTCCAAATCGCCATCCAGGGAAGAAGTTGAAGTGGATAGTACGCCGTTTTAGTTCGGAAAATATTGAGTTCAACAAACAGCAGAATAGGATAACCCAAGAGCAGCCAACGATAAGATGTTTTATATCGCGGACTCCAAATGCACAATGCCAATCCAATCAAACCGATAATGCCCCAGGGAAATGCATTGACAGGAATGTTCCAAAAATAATAAAGCGGTCCCGCACTATGGAATTCCTGCTGATTCAGAAAGAAGACCTTCCCCACTAATGTTTGCAACGGACCCCAGCCATATTGTTGTGTTGCCGCCCAAAGCCAGCCTATCATCGGCAGCAATCCGATAATTCCCCCCAACCCAACCCACAGCATTGCAATCCAATCAATACTCGGCCACTTTTTAGGGTTGGTAGGCTCAGATTTAATTAGATTGGACTTGATCAATCCACCCACCCACAGCGCCGGAATAAAAGCAATAGTCGCGGGAATGATCATAAAGCCCTTAATCAAAAAGCCCCAACCAAACATCACCCCAGTTACAAGCAAAAGCGATCGTCGTCCTTGAATCCGCGACTCCAACAATGACCAAGCCGCCCACAACTCCAACATCACCAGCACCATATCCTGAGTGCCCAAACCCGCATACTGAACCACAATAGGCGTGATGCTAAAAATGATAGCCCCAAGCCATCCAATCCCGCTCCCTAAAAGAATTTCACCAATGCGAAATGTGAGAAGGGTACTCGCTAAATAAGCCACCATACTGGGCAATCGGACACTCGTTTCATGCACCCCAAAAAACTTGTAACACAACGCAATTAACCACTGAATGCCAATAGTCCGATCGAAGCTAACTCCCCCGCCCCATTGCAATGTAATCCAATCTCCAGTTTCCAGAATATATCGCGCTTGAATTGCGTAATAGCCTTCATCATGAGCCATCAGACTTTGATTCAGGGTTTGGCTCAATACAATAGGTAAAGCCCAAAGAATCAACAGCAAATAAGGATTGATAGCACTCAATTTCATACTGGATGTCGTCATAGTCCTAAATGTTGTAATTCAACGCAAAAGACTTTGCCTCTTTCGGTTTAACGTAAACGCGCTGATTTTCTTTAAGCTGGAGCCGATCGTACCGATCGCGAGTTAAATTCGCCATCATAAGCTGTCCGTCTTCGAGTTCAAGTTCAGTTTGAATTTCCCAACCCAAATGAATCAATCTAGCCACACGGGCCGGAACAGTATTGTTTGCCGCTTCTAAGGCAATTTCAATATCATGGGGCCGCAAAAACATTTCAGGATTGGCCGAGTCAAATCCACTTTCCTGAAAGATTTTAGAACTGGTCGGCAATACATTCACCGGACCAATGAAACTCATAACAAAAGCACTCGCCGGATGATCATACACTTCCGCTGGAGTTCCGATTTGTTCAACCCGGCCCTTATTCATCACAACAATCCGATCGCTCACTTCCATCGCTTCTTCCTGGTCGTGGGTCACAAAAACGGTCGTGACATGAACCTCATCGTGCAATCGCCTTAACCAAGCCCTCAAGTCTTTCCGCACCCGAGCATCTAATGCCCCAAAGGGTTCATCTAGCAGCAATACTTTGGGTTCTACTGCCAACGCCCGAGCCAACGCAACCCGCTGACGTTGACCGCCGGAAAGCTGAGATGGATAACGATCGCCCATTCCCGTGAGCTGTACAAGGTCTAAAAGTTCTTCAGTCCGAGCCTTAACCCGAGATCCGGCCATTTTACGAATTTCCATCCCAAAAGCAATATTGCGTCGGACGGTCATATGTTTGAACAGAGCATAATGTTGGAACACAAAACCAATTTTGCGGTCTTGTACACTACGATCGGTTGCGTCTTCCCCCATGAGGGAAATTTTGCCACTATCAGGACTTTCTAGGCCCGCGATGGATCTTAATA
>JANXNM010000525.1 GCA_025354065.1 Synechococcales cyanobacterium 340R_concoct_173_sub
AACAATAGGATCGCGAGTGAGGGGACGATCCGTAACAACCATGCCTGTAACTGCTAGTGATATTAGTATCGCGAGTGCTGGGGCGATCGTAGCGGCGATTCCGATTACGAATTGGAATTCTAATAGTCTTATTACTATTAGTGCGATCGCGTTTGTGCTTATGGTGTTGAATACGAGAGTGATTCGGAGTCTGGCTGCATCTGCCATGACGGTTGGAATCCTATTGTTGTTTGTCCAAGCTGTTATGGTGCGATCGGTGTTTGCAAGCGCTCCTTGGCCGGGAATGGTAGTGCTAATGCTGTGGGCGTTGTGGCAGGGATTGCGGGGTCGAGTGGCCTCTAGAACTTCGTCAAATCGAACTCAACTGTTGTCTAATTATGCAGAGGCATTGGATCGGTGGGCGATCGGAATTGTAATGGTGAGTATGAGTTGTACCGTCATTCTTGAAATATTATGCTGGATATTTCCCTTACAATTGATGAAATTTCCCTGGCTCGATCGGTATACCAGTGGAATGGTTTTGATTAATGGTTTATTAATGATATCGGGGCTGGTAGTTCGCGGCATTGGTTCAGGGCAAGCTTGGAGTTTGTTAGGAATCGGGTTTGGGTTGGAATGGATCGTCAGCTATTTGTTAACGCATCAAACTAATCCAATTTGGACTACATCTTTGGGCACGAGCGATCGGCTTGCCTTGTTTGCCTTGGCCTCGGTAGCGATCGCTTGGCTAATGCAAGGGTTACGACCCGTGATCAAACGAGGCTTTACCTTATCAAATGAAGAAGCTCAATTTTCACCCACCTTTCACTGGATCATTGCGGCTGGAATTGCGAGTTCTGTCACACTATTTAGTTTTAGTTCACCCTTAAGCGTGGTGGGATTGTGGTACTTAGCATTATGTTTTCAGTTGTTGAGCGTATATGGATTTGTTCAAGGTCGCAATCATAGAAATTGGCTATATCCTGCTGTGATTACGCTATGCGTAGCGATCGAGATTGTATTGTCGAGATTTTTGCCGAATGCCGTGT
>JANXNM010000547.1 GCA_025354065.1 Synechococcales cyanobacterium 340R_concoct_173_sub
ATGGCAGGCCCATCTCCAACCCTAGCACCCCAAGAACGCGAAAATCTAGCGGCATCGCAAGACTATCTTCAATGCACCAGCCTGCCAGAGGTTTGGGCGATCGCAGCCCGCAAATTTGCCAATACTACCGCCGTTTGTGACACCCACCGAGATCCTGAAGTTCGGATGACTTACGGTCAACTGCATCAACAAATGCAACAGTTTGCAGCCGGGTTACAGTCACTTGGCATTGTTCCGAGTGGGGAAGCCTATCCAACGCGTGTTGCACTGATTTCCGACAATCAACCGAGGTGGCTAGTTGCAGACCAAGGTATTATGTTAGCCGGGGCCGCCAATGTGGTGCGAAGTGCCCAAGCAGATGTGCGGGAATTGCTATTTATTCTAAAAAATAGCGAAGCCGTTGCCTTAATCGTTGAAGATTTGGCACTACTGAAAAAGCTCCGATCGGGCTTGGATGATTTTGCCCTTAGATTCATTATTTTACTATCCGATGAAACGCCACCCAATGACTCCTGTCGGACCATTTATAACTTCTCCCAAATTTTGGCCCTATCGCCTAATGCTCAACTCATTCCCCATGGGTTCGATCGGGACCAGTTGGCCACATTAATGTATACGTCTGGCACTTCAGGAATGCCGAAGGGTGTAATGCTGACCCATGGTAATTTGATTCATCAACTGAATACAGCATCTTGTGTATTGCTTTTGAATGAAGGCGATCGGGTGATGAGTATTTTGCCCATTTGGCATACCTATGAACGAACCTTTGAATACTTCATTTTTTCGCGAGGTTGCACTCAGTTTTATACCAATATTCGCTATGTTAAAAAAGATCTGAAGGACCATAAACCCAAATATATGGTCGGAGTTCCACGTCTTTGGGAATCTATTTATGAAGGCATTCAGAAGCAATTTCGAGATCAACCCGTAGATAAACAAAAACTGGTCAATCGGTTCCTCGCAGCTAGTCAAACTTACATCAATAGTAAACGGACACTACAAAATTTACATTTAGATAACTTAAATCCAAGTTTTACAGATAAATTCATTTCAGCGATCAAACTCCCATTCTTTTGGGCATTTCACACGATCGGCGACAAGTTGGTTTATTCCAAAATTCGATCGGGCATTGGCAATATTCAATATGTCGTCAGCGGCGGCGGATCTATTGCCGATCATTTGGAAGACTTCTTTGAAATTATTGGGATCGAAGTTCTAGGCGGCTATGGCTTAACCGAAACCTCGCCGATTACCCACGTTCGTCGGCCTTGGCGCAACCTACGCGGTTCAGACGGTCAACCCTTGATGTACACCGAAACAAAGATTGTCGATTTCGACTCACGCCAACCTGTTGCAACTGGGAAAAAAGGGATTGTTCTTTTGCGCGGTCCTCAAATTATGAAGGGATATTTTAATAATCCTGAAGCAACTCGCAAAGCGATCGACCCTGACGGCTGGTTTGATTCGGGGGATTTGGGCTACATCACGGAATGGGGAGATTTGGTTTTGACGGGGCGTGCTAAGGATACGATTGTACTGAGTAATGGCGAGAATATTGAACCGCTGCCAATCGAAAATGCTTGTCTTCGTAGTCCGTACATCGATCAGATTATGTTAGTCGGTCAAGATCAAAAAAGCATTGGAGCTTTGATTGTCCCTAACCTTGAGGAGCTTCAGCAATGGTCCACTCAAAAGGGTTATAGCGGCGATGTTGATTTGTCTAGCAAACCCATTCAGGACTTGTTTAAAACAGAACTGCTTCAACGGGTGAAAGACCGCGCAGGCTACCGCCCAGACGATCGGATTGCAGGGTTCCGACTCCTAGGTGAGCCATTTACAGTGGAAAACGGTCTCCTGACTCAGACGTTGAAGGTTCGGCGAAATGTGGTCATGGAGCAATATGCGGCTATCATAAACGAGATCTTTGTCTAATATGGGAATTTTAGGATATGGAAACTTCTAACTTGATGATTCAGCGCCAAGTGAATATCAAAGCGATCGTGACTCCGCGTTGGAAAGAAGAGGCCCAGCAGGCGCTGCAAACACAACTGAATCAAGTGGATGGCCAGTTACAAAGTCTGGATATGCAACTGCAACAGGTGCTGACGGATATGCAAAAGCAATCAATTCAGCCACCGGGACCGGACACGCTTCAACAAATGGAAGGGGTGAAGATGCAGTTCAACCAAGGCAAAAGCGAATTGTTGGAGCAAAAGAACCAAGTGCTTCAACAGTTGCAACAGGTGCAGACTTTAAGCATTGAGCAGCAGGTTGATCAAGGTCAAGTGGTT
>JANXNM010000552.1 GCA_025354065.1 Synechococcales cyanobacterium 340R_concoct_173_sub
AGTAATTTCATTGTTTGGAGTTACTGCTTTTTTATTTTAATATTCAACTCGATCGGTCAATTCTCGCCAAAGCATTCAAATGTGAACTCCTCACCCAAGACCTAACCGACGAGACTTTGAGCGTACTTCCAGATCGCATTAGGGACGATAGTCTAGAACCGACTGGAGGTTGTTTATCGATCGTCTTAACTTCCTAAAAGTCAACCGATTCAAGAAGTCGTAAAACATCCTGTGGCGCTAGCCGATTTGTCATACACTACTGTTAATCAACCTCTAACGTCCTTGTTCATCTAAATAGATCCATCCCGCATGGAAAAACGCATCTATGTCCCTACAATTTATACGTCTGGGCATCTCCAACAACTGTTGACAATCTTGAACCAGTTTCTTACTGACTCACGCGCCACCGATATCATTCTTGATTTCAGTAAATGTACTTTTCTAGCTCAAAACGCTGTGGCTGTGATAGGCGGTATGGCCTCCTTCTTAGAATTACACGGTAGCTCCCTAACCTTGGATCTGGAAACACTTGTATCAAAAATCAATATAAATCTAGCTCAAAATGGGTTGCTAAATCATCTCGGATATCCACACACACCATGGGATGGAAATTCGATCCCGTTTCGCCATGATCTATTGCTGGATAAGGAGGCCATCGCATGTTATCTCAATGAACACTGGCTAGGAAAAGGGTGGCTGAACATCAGTAAAGAGCTAAAAGAGCATATTGTCTGCAAAGTAATCGAGATTTATGGGAACGCATTTGACCATAGCCATTCAGACCTTGGTGTTTTTAGTTGTGGTCAGTATTACCCCAATAAAAAACAGCTTAAACTCACTATTCTTGACCTAGGAGTAGGCATACCAGCTAATGTCCGCAAGTTTCAAGCCATTCCAGATTTACCTGAGGCAGATGCTATCAAATGGGCTTTCCAGCAAGGAAACAGCACAAAACTTACACCAAAAATGGCGCGAGGTAATGGATTGGACATCATTAAGTCGTTTATCCAAAAGAATCAAGGAGGGAAGCTAGAAATCTACAGTCATGGAGGAATAGCTAAGATTACACAAGATAATGATGAATACGGAAGACAAGACATCCCTTTTCAGGGCACAATAGTAAATATAAATTTAGTGTGCGACTCGAAATATTATCTTCTCGATTCAGAACTTCAGAAGCAAGACCAACCATTTTTCTAGACCAGGAGGTAAGCAATTATGGTGTGTAAATCAGTAACTGTTTCAGAACTAATTGGTAGCTACGGTATAACTCTGGATGATGGGCGCGCAGTCTATGCAGCTATCCAGACTCTTTTAGCCCAAGGTAATATTGTTACCCTAGATTTTCAGGATGTAACGCTTTTTGCATCTCCATTTTTCAACGCCGCGATCGGTCAGCTTCTTGCAGAATTTAAATCTGACTACCTCAACGAGCATCTCCACTTCGACAACCTGTCATCAGCCGGACATGGGACATTACGTCAAGTCCTCAAAAATGCAAAGGCTTATTACAACAACGAACTCACTCGTGAAGCTGTCGATCGTGTCCTCCATGAAGCTGCGATCGCCTAACTCCGATGTCATACAGGCCACCCACTGTCCGAGCAACCGTCATTGACATCACAAGCGATCAATCAAGAGAGGGCGATCGCTTTTTAGTAGATACCCAAGTCTGGTACTGGCTTACCTACTCCCGAAGTCAAAATACCACTCAACCACCCCAAAACTATCAAGTTGAGCAATATCCAACTTACATTCGACAATCGATTGCGGCTAAGAGCAATCTCCTGTGGTCAGGACTAGCCATCACAGAACTCATCACTCTAATTGAAAAAAGCGAATATGATATCTTTTGTCAAGAACAAAAACTAGCCAAGAAAACCTTCTCCATGAAAAACTATCGCCATAGTGAACCTGAAGCCCGGTCGGAGCAAGTCATCCCAGAAATTAACGCGGCATGGGAAATAATCCAAGGAATCGGAAATTGTCTAGAAGCACATGTAACTCAAAAATTTATCATACAAAGCATTGCCAATTTAAACATTCAAGCAACAGACGGTTATGACACTTTAATGATTAGTTCAGCCAAAGCTATAGGAGTGACTCAAATCATCACAGATGACATTGATTTCATAACAGTCCCCAGAATACAAGTTTTCACAGCCAACCCAAAAGCATTAGCCACCGCAAAGAACCAAAATAAACTTATTAGTCGATCGGTCATATCAAAAGCACAAGTACCTAAACTCAATCCTAAAAAAGCATAGTGTCAGGATAGAAGGAATTGCGATAGTTTATCGATCGACTTAAAATCCATGAACTCGATCGGACCTATTTTGCCGCCATAGCAGGAATAGACTGTGCCGCCATTTCCGTATCTGGTTCTAGCTCCGAAAGCGGATGATAGACAATTTCTGCATCTTCTTGGCCCACGAGATTAATGACCATCCCTTCCCGAGCCAAACAAGCCCCCGGATAAGCCGCCTTAACTTCCATCTCCATAGATTCGAGAAACTCATCCTCATGGTCTGGATCATGGTGGAACATAATCGGATGCTTAACCTTGGCCGCTTTGGCTAACCGTAACGCCTCTTGCCAAGTGGAATGTCCCCAGCCGCGCCGCGAAGACACCTCATCGTGATACTCCTCATCCGTATAACAAGCGTCATAGATCAACACATCTGCATCGCGGCACAGGTGTACAAGATTTTCATCTAAATGATCGCCATAGTGTTCAGTATCTGTCGCATAAACCGCACTACGACCATTCCAGCTCACACGGTAGCCCAGAGCCGTATTGGGATGATTGAGCGACCCCATTTCGACCGTCACCCCATTCCCTAAGTCAATCACTTGGCCGGGAAACACATCATGGAACTGGAGATCTCCCTGCATGACTTGCATAGGAACGGGAAAGTTTGGGTGGAGCATTTGATCGCTTAGGCGCTGCTTCATGGTCGCTCCGTTGGGTGCAACTCCGCCGTAGATATGAAATCGATTGGCGGAGATAAAGGCAGGCCGAAAAAATGGAAAGCCTTGGATATGGTCCCAGTGTGAATGGCTAAAGAACAGATGGCCCTCGATCGGCGTTTCTTTTAAAAGCTGTTGACCCAAAACCCGCAGCCCTGTCCCGCCATCAAAAATCAGCCGTTTCCCCGCCACCCGCATTTCGACACACGACGTATTGCCCCCGAACCGAACCGTGGATGGCCCTGGAGTAGCGACGCTTCCACGAACGCCCCAAAATTGAACCGCAAACTCTGTTGAGTGAACCATTTCCCGACTCTTAATCCGCTTAATGCAGCAATAATAAACCTAGCCCTTAGCGTACCCATTTGAGCTGATAGATGTCCATATTTAGGAATAAACTGCACGTTCAGGCGCTTATCATTCCATTTCTATGGATCTAGCAGTAGTGCACTATACCGAGTAAATTGCTCGAATCAGGACTGTTCTCAATTTTAGCGCTAATGATTCTAGATTGTGAGTATGAACTAAAAGGCAGCACGATCGCCTTTAGATACTATGCTGCCTTTTAGTTGGATTGTCTGTGATCTGAGTCGGTTAGGCCATAGGATTAGCCGATTAGTAAGTCTATTGGGCAGCTTTAATGCATTTCTCGACTAGAGGCAGCACGGCATCGACATCTTTCCAGCCCAAGACTTCAACGGCTTTTTTCTCTAGATTCTTGTAGGTCTTAAAGAACTCAGAAATTTCGTCAAGGCGATGCTGGGGAATATCTTTGAGGGACTTCACATGGGCGTAGCGAGGATCTTTGTCGGGGACGCAGAGGATTTTCTCATCCCGATCGCCGCCGTCAATCATTTCCATCATGCCGATCGGGCGCGCTGCGATCACACAACCTGGGAAGGTCGGTTCGTCCATGATCACCATGCCATCAAGTGGGTCGCCATCGTCTGCCAAGGTGTTGGGAATGAAGCCGTAGTCGTAGGGATACACGACGCTTGAGGACAGGACACGATCGAGAGCTAATGCACCAAGGTCTTTGTCAAATTCATACTTATTTTTGCTTCCGGCTGCGATTTCAATCAGCACGTTGAGTAAGCCGGGTTTTGGCTGGGCGGGAATACGAGTCAGGTCCATGCGTACTTCTCTAATATTTTACGGGTCTTTTAGTTGCCGTGTTCGATTGTAGGGGAATACTGAGTATATCTACTATCTTTTTGAGCGACTATAATCAAGCTCACATTCATGCCTGGAATCTATGGGAAAGTTTTACGTTAATTTCTCGGTGAAATCATCGAATCAGCAGCAGTTGGTAGCTGTTTTACAGGGTGCTGGACGGGTGGCGATCGTCTCTCCGCCTCAAGCGGGCTATGTGGTTGTCTATGACGAGGAGACCGATCGGCAGGCATTAGCTTCGATCGTCTTGATTGGGAATTTGTTATCTCAATCTCTAAACGTATCTGTATTAGGAACGTTGAATCATGACGATCGGATTTTGCGGTATTGGCTTTTTGAGGCAGGGGCGATCGTGGATGCCTATGATTCCAGACCTGATTATTTTGATAAGTTCTTTTTAGATTTGAATGAGGAGGACGATGATGAAATGAAAGATATTGATACAACTCAGCTTAGTCGGCCTGAAAAATTGAGAAATTGCTTAAAATTAAATCTCGACCTAGTAAAAACGAAAAAAATTTTGCGCAACAAATATCCATCGGAAACAATCCGACATCAAGCTTTTGCGACAGAATTGGGATTACCTGATTGGTCTGTTGGCGTAGGTTACTACGATGTTCCTAAATTGCAAAGAACGATCGCAAACACTAAATTAATTGATTTGAAGGGACAAAAATTTATTTATATTGACAATGTATAGAAATACCATCGCCCCTTTCCCAAAACAATCACAATTTTCCGGAAAAATCCAGAATAAGTTGAGAATACTAGGTGATAGAGAAGAACCAACAACCGTATTTTAAGGAACATTATGAAGATTATGATCATGGTCAGGGGGACGATTGCAGGATTGCTGATGACCTGTACGATCGCCATTCCGCCGACCTACGCAACGACGACCCCTAAATCCATTGCATTAGGGATTGCTTTGGAACCCCCAGAAGATTCACGATCGGACCGATCGCCTTGGCAATTAATCAAGGCCAAGACGGACAAAGGGATGTCCTACAATGAATTTCGCCAATTTGCATTAAGGAATGGTTGGGATCCACTACCCGATGCCAATTGCAAACCTAAGGTCGGGGGAACGGCGGAGATTTGTAAAACAAGACCTGAAACATCTGCCTGTAGTGGGGATGGCTATTGTCTTTTTAATTTTCAACATCGCGTCAAAGATGTGGCGATTAAGATTAGTACCTATGGCGATCGGATTCGATGGACGAAGTATACTCGAAAGCCAAAAGTCGAAATGGCTTCTGAACGCTGTCCTTCGGAGAATTTTACTGAATTTTTAACTGCTTTTTCTAAGGATAAATCAATTAGAACTCAATTCATGATGCCTAAAATTCGGGTGGTTGAATTGATTGATGATGAGAATGGCTTTCGAGATAAAGTGATCTTTGTTCCTAAAGAGGAATATCAAGGGTTTGATCTAACTTATCAGAATAATTCTTTTTATTATACTGATAGCAATGGTCAATTGTATTCAAAGCTAACTGTGAGCTATGAATCTGAGCGGGCCAGAAATAGACTGAATATTGTCAAGCAAGGCAATGACTATTTTGTAAGTACTCGAATTAACATGTCTGAAGGGAACTCTTGGTTATTCAAACGCAGTGGCGATTGTTGGTCGTTAGCGGAAGATCCTGAAGCGCCCAGCCCATAGCTTAAGTGAGGTTAAAGAAAGCCATTCCCCAAAAGATACAAACTCATCGATCGTAATTTTGGTTACGATCGATGGCTATCAAGATCAAAATCATTAACGAAATTGGCTAGAATCAATTACACCTAGTTTTCCGCAAGCATCTGTATATTGCCAATTACCATTCTGGCCATAGTTGTAAATGCCATAGGTTGTAATTGTTTTCGTATTCTGAATGGTACAAATGGTCGATCGATTGATCTTACAATTTCGCAACGATCGTTCAATTAGCTGGGCAGGTAATAATGCAACCTTTCGGCCAAATAGAAATCAAATCCCCACGAACCCAACCAGAAGCCTGATCCGGGAATGTTACATAATACCAGGGATATCCGTCTTCACTGCGTCTAGATTTCCCCACCATGACCAAATCGCCCTTCGTACCTGTATGTAAAACTTCACTACTACGACGGGGAGCCGATCGGAGATTAATCACATCATCCGAATCCCCCGCTAATGTTCCATAGGTTTGATTACTGGCATTAAATCGAATTAACGAATCACTTATCCAGCCTTCCGTTTGAAATTGTCCACTGGTTTTAACATAGTACCAATAGCCACGATAGCGCTCTTGAGAATTAACAATCTTCAAAACTTCAATGGATGTCCCAATGGGTAAACCATCAATTCGAGAAAAATTCATTGATGGTCCCGATCGTAGGTTTGCTTCAATATCGATCGTGGCAGGGCGCGTCATTCCCGGTAATGCACTGGCTACTACTGCCCAAATACTTAGTAAGCTTACTATTACACAATTATGAAAAAGCATGATTGTCTCCAGGAAATAATTAAGAATTTTGAGGAAATAGCGCGGTAGAATTGCAACTATACATAGATCTAACGCAGAGTTAAAAGAGCTTATGCAATCTAGGCTTAATCCAGAGTCTGAAGTCAGTGAAAATGCTAGAATAATTACCACGATCGGCTGTAAATTGTTTTCGGCTGAAATGGGGATTAGGAATGAGCGGCGCAGTAGAATTTTTGGATGAATTTGATGTTGTGGTCGTCGGGGGCGGCCATGCGGGTTGTGAGGCGGCTTTAGCGAGTGCGCGCCTGGGATGTCGGACAATGCTGCTCACTCTTAATTTGGATAAAATTGCTTGGCAGCCTTGCAATCCTGCGATCGGGGGTCCGGCAAAATCTCAATTGGTTCATGAAGTCGATGCGATCGGCGGAGAAATGGGGCGGGTTAGCGATCGGACTTATCTGCAAAAACGGATTCTAAATGCATCCCGTGGTCCCGCTGTTTGGGCATTGCGCGCACAATCTGACAAACGCGAATATGCGATGACCATGCGTCAAGTCGTGGAGAATCAAGAGAACCTGTTCATTCGTGAGGGAATGGTCACGGATTTAGTTTTGAATGATCATGAAGAAGTGATTGGAGTTGAGACTTACTTTGGGGTTGGATTCGCTTGTAAAGCCGTGATTTTGACAACGGGGACATTTCTCGGTGGGCGGATTTGGGTCGGCGATCGGTCTATGGAAGCAGGACGGGCGGGTGAATTTGCGGCGATCGGATTGACGGATACCTTAAATCGTTTGGGCTTTGAAACCGGGCGATTGAAAACTGGAACTCCTGCACGCGTGGACAAACGATCGATCGACTTTACGGTATTAGAAGAACAACCGGGCGACGAAGAAGTTAGGTGGTTTAGCTTTGATCCAGAGGCTTGGACACCACGCGAACAATTGCCCTGTTATTTGACCCGAACAACCTTAGCTACCCACCAAATTATTAAAGACAATTTACATTTATCACCCGTATATGGCGGCTGGGTCGATTCAAAAGGACCACGCTATTGTCCGAGTATTGAGGACAAGATTGTTCGATTTGCAGATAAAGAAAGTCATCAAATTTTCTTAGAACCCGAAGGTCGTGAAACGCCTGAAATCTATGTGCAAGGCTTCTCCACAGGACTGCCCGAGCGATTGCAATTAGCAATGTTGCGAACGTTGCCAGGATTGGAAAAGAGCGTAATGCTCCGTCCAGCCTATGCCGTGGAATATGACTATTTACCCGCAACTCAATGCTTCCCGACTTTGATGACTAAAAAGATTTCGGGATTGTTTTGTGCGGGGCAAATTAATGGAACAACAGGCTATGAAGAAGCGGCGGCGCAGGGGTTGGTTGCGGGAATTAATGCGGCTAAATTAGCAAAAGGCGGTGAAGAGGTTATCTTTACCCGCGAAAGTAGCTATTTAGGGACATTGATTGATGATCTTTGTACTAAAGATTTGCGCGAACCTTACAGAATG
>JANXNM010000633.1 GCA_025354065.1 Synechococcales cyanobacterium 340R_concoct_173_sub
AAGTCAGACATGAGTTCCAGTAGCCCCTGTTCTGCTTCATCACGATCGCACCTGGCAAGCTCAGCAATCTCCGTCAGAGTCAACGGTTTAGCCTTGAGATAAAGAATTGATTCAATGGTGCAAGAAATTCGGGACATGATGCAGGGAGCAGCTATGGCGGTTCTAGGACATGAAGGGAAACAAGGAAATGATTTTGGTTGTTTATTCTAGACTGCAATGGCCCGATCGCTACAGGTTGATTAATGGTTCGATCTTGGAAACCGCGACCAGTGATGTCATTAAACTTCCCTACGTTTTGATAGCTTTTAAGCACTAAGGTCAGGCAATTAACCTTAGTCCTCCCTTTATGTTAGATTAAGATTAATCTATTAATCTTAATCTTGGCTCATGCTTGAAATTTCTAAGAAGGATATTGTAGCCCGTCTTCAATTTGATAACCTTTGGTGGGAACAAGGATGCGCGGGAACGATCGAATATGAGGATACGCCTCGACGGAAATACTTTGAAGCATTTTATCAAGGTATTTTAGATGTCAGTTTACGTCGTGCGATCGTACTCATGGGGCCAAGACGTGTAGGTAAGACGGTGATGGTGTATCACAGTATCCGATCGCTCTTAGATTCTGGTATTAGCCAGCAAAATATTTTATATATCTCCCTTGAAACTCCGCTCTACACTGGACTTCCATTAGAACGCCTAATCATTTATTTCCAAGAGTTGTTTGCACATCAGCGGGATTCAAAACTATTTATCTTTTTTGATGAAATCCAATATCTGCGAGATTGGGAAATCCATTTAAAATCTCTAGTAGACTCATTTGCAGAGTATCGATTCATTGCAACCGGATCTGCGGCAGCCGCGCTACGTCTAAAAAGTACAGAATCAGGAGCGGGAAGATTTAGCGACTATGTGCTTCCCCCTTTGACCTTTGCTGAATATCTGATGTTCATTGGGAGAGAAGAAGAACTAATTAATACTAGATCTATTAGACATTAAAGGAAATAGTGGGTAGTAACTATATTGAAGAAATCATCAGTTTCCAAACTACATTGCTCACTTTTATTCTTTATTGCCAGCCCTTTTTACGCAATTCTCTCCAGATTAGGCTGATTTCAGGCAGTTATTCTCCTTTTTTTGACGATTACACACACGGA